>NZ_JBQKUK010000006.1:0-236802 GCF_054968585.1 Marinobacter sp. G5_S1_61_S3
GATTTTTCAGGCGGTTGGCATGGCTGCGATAGAGCGAGACCGGATTGGTCCGCCACGAACGAGCGCCGAACAGGTGATTGATGGCGTCTACGTGGTTCATGTCGTAGTGGGTGCCGATGACGTTGCCCATCTTGGTGGAACATTCGCCGACCAGGCCATCATTGGGCTCGTTGCCGAAAGCCAGCGAGGTAACACCCAGGAACGGGTCGGTGATGTCGGTCCAGTTGGTCCAGACCGATGTGCCGGTCCAGGAGAAGAACTTGATCCGGTTGCCGTTGATCCACACGTCTTCATTGGTGCCCGCGCATGACCACCGGTTCACCCCTTTCCAGCCGAGGGCGTTGTTCAACTGCGTGGTGCCCGGTGTGGTCAGAGTTTCCAGAGCGGCAATACCATCCTGTGGGTTGTTGGAGCCAGACAGTGCGTTGACCAGATCGCCAAGCGCGTTGGCAATGGCGCCGGCTCCACCTTCGACATAGCTGCCGGGTGGAATGATTCCCCGCGCGACGTCCGCGACTTTTGAGCCTTTGTTGACGCCATTGATAGATGTTACCGAGGCAACTTTGTGGGGAATAAGCGAGGCGGTCACGCGGGAGGTGGGCGCGCCCTGGCTGTGGGCCATGATGTTGACCTTCGAATGCCCAAGCCCGTTGATGTAATTGGCGAGTTGCTGGCCACGCTGCTCGCTGCTGTTCACAAAGGACACACTGGCGGAATATACCCGGGCGCCGCTGCGCTCAAGGTTCCAGGGAACGTTGTGGAAGTAATTGATCAGGCCACCGATGGTGTTGAAACCGGTCACACCGTGGACCAGAACGATGGGATGCTTTGTTTTGGTATAGCTGGCATGGCTGAGTGTGGGTGCTGCAAGCACGGCACAGCTCATGATCACCGCGAAAGTGATGAGTTTACGCATGGTTGACTCCTGTTGTTTTTGTGAGAAAGCACACCCTGTGAGGGCCGCTTTTTGTCGCCAATGCGTGGAGGATTATTTGCGATTGGGGCGGGAGTAAGAATCGCCCATTTGGGGGAGGTGATCTGTCGCGTCTACGGGGGGATGTGCCCGGAGGTTAGAGGTCCGGGCCGAAACGGTGGGGGTCCAGCTCCATATGGATGATGCGAGGGCCGAGCATGATGATTCTGCCGAGGTAGCGTTCCTCTCCGGTTGATGTGAATTCAAACAGGAAGCGGCGCCACACCCGGGTACGGCCGTTGTCGTCACGCTTGAACCATACGCCACGCAGGTACACGGCGTCGTCCAGCAGCATCACATCCATTTTCTTGCAGTAGTTCCTGGCTGCCTGAAGCACAAAGTCCTTGATGGCCTTGGCCCGCCACCAGTACCAGGTGGCGAAGCCGGCTACAAACAGCCAGAAGAGCGTTCCGAGGGTCACTGGGCGTGAGCCGTGTTCCCAGTGCTGCCATTTGCGTCGTCATCCGCCGCGGAGCCGTGGTGGTCACGGCCCAGGAGGATGTAGAACGCGGGCAACACGAAAATGGTGAACAGCGTACCGATGCCCAGGCCTGCACTGATGGTCAGGCCGATGGCGAACCGGCTTTCCGCGCCCGGGCCTACTGCAATCAACAGTGGAACCATGGCGAAGATCAGCGCCAGGGAGGTCATGACGATCGGGCGCAGACGGATGGCCGCCGCTTCCACGACTGCCTCGCGCTTGTTCAGGCCCTTGTCCACCTGCAGCTGGTTGGCAAACTCCACGATCAGTATCCCGTTCTTGGACACGACACCGATGAGGGTGATCAGGCCCACCTGCGTGTAGATGTTCATGGTGGCAAAGCCGAGCACAATGAAGGCCATGGCCCCAGCCACCGACATCGGTACTGATACAAGGATGATGAACGGGTCGCGCCAGCTTTCGAACTGGGCTGCCAGCACCAGGTAGATCACCAGCAATGACAGGAAGAAGGTAACCACCAATGCGCTACCCTGATTCGCGAACTGACGCGATTCCCCGGTGTAGTCGAACGAGAAACCCTGCGGGAAACTGTCTGCGGCGGCATTCTCCATGAAGGCCATGGCATCGCCCACTGTCACGCCCGGCGTCACAACGCCCTGCAGGGTCAATGAGTTCAACTGGTTGAACTGGGTGCGTTGTGACGGCTCCACGTCTTTCTGGAAGCTGATGACGCTTGATAGCGGAACCAGGCTGCCGCTGTCGGCACGAATGTAATAGTCATTGAGCGCCTGCTCGTCCAGGCGGAAATCCTGGTCGACCTGGGGAATGACCTGATATGAGCGGCCCTGCATGTTGAAGCGGTTGATGTAGCCACCGCCCAGCATGCTGGACATGGCACGGCCAACATCCTGCATCGACAGCCCAAGATCCGCCACCCGGTCACGGTCGACGTTGATGCGGGTAACCGGGCGGTCAAAGTCGATAGATTTCTGCAGGAACATGAAGTTGCCGCTTTGCATGGCCTGTCCGAGCAGGTCATTGGCAACGTCATTCAGGCGCTCGTAGTCCTCGCCCGTGGTGATCACAAACTGGAATGGCAGGCCGCCACCGGAACCCGGAAGGGAAGGTCTGGGGAAAACGGCGGTCTGCAGGCCGGTGACGTTTTTCAGTTCCTGGTCAAGCTGTGGCTGAACCTCGAACTGGCTGATGTCACGCTCGGACCAGGGCTTCATTTTGAAGCCGCCGAACACGGCGTTGGGCCCGGTAATGCCGAGAATCATGAAATCCTCATGGTAGCCGGGTACCGTCGACATACGCTCCTGCACCTCATCGCCGTGTTCCTGGAGATAGTCGAGGGTGGACGTCTGGGGACCAAGCCCCTGATAGAACAGGATGCCCTGGTCTTCAGTGGGTGCCAGCTCATTCTGGCTCATGGCCACCATGAAATAAATCGATCCCAGCACCACGATGGCGAAGAAAATCACCACGGACTTGGTGTCCATCAATGACGCAAGAGCACGTTTGTACCCATTGGCCAGGCCGCCGAAGGAGCGCTCCACGACCTGCTCGAACCGCCCTGGATTGCCGTGGGGCTTGAGGATCTTGCCGGACAGCATTGGCGACAGGGTCAGTGCCACGATGCCGGAAATAACGACGGTGCCGGCCAGGGTAAATGCGAACTCGGTGAACAGTGAGCCAACCAGTCCGCCCATGAACCCGATTGGAGCATAGACCGCCACCAGGGTTGTGGTCATGGCGATGATCGGTGTTGCCATTTCGCGGGCACCGTTCAGGGCCGCGTTGAAGCGGGACTCGCCCTCTTCAATGTGGCGGTGGACGTTTTCCACCATGATGATCGCGTCGTCCACGACAAGACCGATGGCGAGTACCATCGACAGCAGTGTCAGCAGGTTCAGTGAGAAGCCCATCATCAGCATGAAAAAGGCGCCGCCAACCAGAGACAGAGGCACCGCCACGGACGGAACCACGGCTGCCCTGACTGAGCCCAGGCAGATGAAGACCACCACCAGAACGATAACCAGCGCCTCCAGCAGTGTCTGGATAACCTCTTTAATCGAACTGTCGATAAAGTCGGACGCATCGTAGGCCAGGCGGACATTCATGCCGGAAGGCAGTTGGCTTTCAATCCCCGGAAGTTCATCTTTGACCAGCTTTGCAACCGTCAACGGGTTAGCGCCGGGTGACAGTTCAATGGCTACGTAGGTTGCTGGCTGGCCCTTGTACAGGGCCAACTGATCGTAGGTCTCGGAGCCCAGTTCAACGCGGGCAATGTCCCGCAGGCGGATCAGTGAGCCGTCGGATTCCTTGACCACCAGATCCTTGAACTGCTCCGGATCACCGACGTCGGTGTCGCTGGTCATGCTGATCTTGGTGTATTTGCCCTTGGTGTTGCCTACCGCCGCCTGATAGTTGTTGCGCAGCAGTACATCCACCACTTCCTGAGGAGTCATATCGACAGCGGACAGACGCTCTGGGTCCAGCCAGACCCGTAAGGCGAACTGGCGACCCAACAGGTCGGCCTTGCCCACGCCGGACAACGCCTGCAGCTTGGGCTGCACCACCCGCGTCAGGTAGTCCGTGATCTGGGGTACCTCCAGCTCATCGCTGTAAAAGGCGATGTACATCAGCGCGGTGGAATCGCCGGTTGTGGAGGTTATTACCGGGTCCTGCGCATCGGCGGGCAGCACGTTGCGCTGACTGGCCACTTTTGCCTGAATCTCGGCCAGCGCTGCGTTGGCGTCGTAGTTCAGCACCATCTTGGCTTCAATGGTGGATTGCCCCTGGGAACTTGTGGACGTGAGGTAGTCGATGCCGCTGGCTTCAGCGATGGCCTGCTGCAATGGTGTGGTGATGAACCCTTTTACCAGCTCAGAGCCTGCGCCGGGGTAGGCGGTTGTCACCGTGACGGTGGTGCTTTCAAGTTCCGGGTACTGACGGATTTCCATCTCCATCGCTGCCCGGGCCCCGAGCAGCAGGATCAGCAGGCTGACCACCGTCGCCAGGACGGGGCGCTGTATGAATATGTCGGTGAAACGCATTACTTGGACGCCTCCGCCGGCTGCTCATCTTCCTGGACTTCAACGCGCTGGCCAGCCCTCAATCTCAGCAGGCCCTTGGCGACGACCTGCTCACCTTCCTTCAGGCCTTCGAGCACCGCAACGCGACTGTTCCGGGTATTGCCGGTCTGGACGGTGCGACGATTGACGACCAATTCACCGTCATCATTCTCTTCGACAACAAACACGAAATCGCCGTAGGTGTTGTAGGAAATGGCGGTTCTCGGCACGGTGACAACCTCCTGATCTTGGGGTTGCCTGGTTGCGACCGTGGCGAACATGCCCGGGCGAAGCTGGTTCTCCTCGTTGCCAAGCGTGGCACGAATCCGGACGGTACGGGTTTGCGGATTAACCGACGTGTTGATGGCGCTGACCTGGCCGGCAAAATCACTGTCGGGGATGGCCGCAACGGTCGCCACTACGTCGTAGCCCTGTTGCACCATGGGCAGATCTTTTTCCGAGAGGGTGTAATCCACGTAGATCGGATCGAGCATGTTGATTTCGACGATCGGCGTACCGGTACCAATGTATTCGCCCTGATCCACCAGACGGAGGCCAAGCTTGCCGTCAAAAGGCGCGCGGATGATTTTCTTGCTCAACTGGGCTTCGGCTTCATTGACCCTTGCCCGTGCTGCGTCGAAATTGGCCTTGGCTTCATCGTACTGGGATTGCGACACGGCGCGCTTGGGAAGCAGGTCGGACACCCGCTTGAACTCCTGCTCCGCGAGCTGTGCCTCGGCACGGCGTGTGCGCAATGCGGCTTCATCAATGGCGGCGTCCAGGCGGATCAGGATGTCGCCTTTTTTCACCGTATCACCTGACTCGAACGCGATGTTCTCAACCACACCGGGAACTTCGTTCGCCACTTCAATACCATTGATGGCTTCAACGCTGCCAACGGCTTTGATCTCAGGTGTCCACATCTCGGTGCTGGCCATGGTCGCGGAAATTTTCGCCGGCGGCTGTGGCTGGGAAAATTGTTCCTGCATCTGGCCGAACTGGTAGAACTTGTAACCAAAAATGCCGCCGAGCACGACACCGAGAAAGATGAGTACAATCAGGAAGCGGGAGGCAGTGCGCATAATTCAGGTCCTGGGTCGTATGTCCGTTACAGGTAATCGTGTTAGCTTTGCAGGCTCCTGATCCCGTAGGGATGGAGTTGCCCGGCTCGTCGGGGGCTGTGTTGGCAAGGACTCGTCAACAAACCGTAAAGAATAGCATCCTATACAAGCGAGAGGGTTGCTGTCACTGATTTGTCAGTGAAAATGCGTACAATTACTGTGCTCCAGGCGCCTTCGCCGGCCTTGCCCAGGTGGGACCGGGAGCTCATCCCGTTCATTAGGTTGCCAAACAAGAATGACAGATTTACGACTTGGTCATCTATAAGGATTGGCGGATGCAATGGATTCTTGGTATTGCACTGGCGGCAGCCGTATTTATTGTGCTGAAGCAGTGGGGCGCGCTATCACCGGAAAAGAAAAAGGCCGCTACCTGGAAAATCGTGTTGGTGGCGGGGGGCGCTCTGCTGTTGTTCATGGTGCTGACCGGGCGGGTGCATGTACTGACCGCTGCGGTGGCCGCCCTTTTACCACTACTGAGAAAGCTGCCAGCCTTACTGAAGTTTGCCCCGACAATCAGCCGCCTGTTCGGGCAGAACCAGCAGAATGGGTCTGATAATGACGACACTGCCACCCACCACGAGCACAGGCAAAAAAGCGCCAGTTCCGGCAATATGTCGATCAGCGAAGCCTGTGAGGTTCTTGGGGTTGCGCCAGACTGTACAGATGACGAGGTCGTGCAGGCGCATCGACGTTTGATCCAGAAACTCCACCCCGATCGAGGCGGCAACGATTACCTGGCCGCAAAGATCAACGAAGCCAAGAGTGTCTTGCTGAAACGCCGTATCTGACCGGCCTTAAAGAACCTCAACCTTTACCTCGAAGGTCTGGTTCTGACGGCGACTGTTCCCAGTTTGGTAGGTGATGCCGGACTGCTCACCTGCTCGCTGTTGGCGCGTGCTGCCGAGTTCCACCCATTCACCGGGTTCTACCCGGCGTATGGTCATCACCGCCTCGGTGTCGTAGCCGGGCGGGTTGCCCTTCGGGTCTTCCTCAAAAGAAACGATGTTCAGTTCGACCGCCTGATCTGAAATCACCTGCGGACTGACCAGGAAGCCGCTTCGGGTTTCGACCTGTCCCAGAAACGCCGCTGGATTACGGCCCCCGCGGATAGCGACCGGTACGGTGCGGATCTGGCCGGAGGAAATATGAGCGGATTGCCCATCCTGAACGATCAGCGTGCGTTCCTGATTCCGCCGTGTCGTGGTGACCTTGCGTTCGGCCTGCACGCTGACCTGGTTGTTGTTGATGGAAAACCCGCCGCCACCGGTTTTGGCATCCACGTTGTGTCGGGAACGAACCGTAATACGCATCTGTGAGGGGGCAACGTCCATGGTCTCCACCAGCCTGCCAATTTCATCCAGCACCTCTGGTTCACCACGAACCACCATTTGCTGTCCGCGAGCGGTGATCGACACTTGGCCATCCGGATAAAGTTCGCGGATCTGTTGCGCCACACCCTCTGCGGAGCGCTGTGCCATCTGGTAAGTACGGGCCTCAGGCGCCGCTGCTAGAGCGCCTGAAAAAAGCAGCAGGATCAGCAACAAAGAAAGCGTGGGCCGACAATTCATCGCTGTGTTCATGAGTGACTCCGGGACTGGTAGGGCCGCAATACCTGCAAAAAACCGAATTTACGGGTTGCAAAGCCGGAAACCGGGGATATATATTGGAAAGCATGAAGACGACACACGCGACCTGTCAATTGAATGTTCTGCAAGCTTTCGGTGAAAAATCGATCGCTGCGGTCGCTGCTGTGTTTTTTTGGTGGTTTGGTTATGGCTATTTTAGCCAGAGCCCGGGCCGCCCATAAGATCTTCATCGACCGAATAACGAGGAAGGCAGCCCGGCAGAAACCCAGGCTGCCACCGGACTCAAAAAGCCCCGACTGGTAGCCACCAGCCGGGGCTTTTTTGATTCTGACACAGGGAAACGGGAACACTGACCATGAACATGTCGCTGAACATCGAGACACTGAACGAGACCCAGCAGCCATCAGAGGCTGAGCCGGGAACCCGGGAAGTGCCGCTGCCGACACCAGCCGAACTGCGAGCCAGCCTGCCGGTTCCTGCTCACATTCAGGCGCGGATTCGCCAGCACCGGGATGCTATTCGCCGGATACTCAACGGCGAGGACCCGAGAACGCTGGTGGTCGTCGGCCCCTGCTCCATCCACGACGAAGTGGCGGCACTGGAGTATGGCGAGAAGCTCAAAGCGCTGGCGGATGATGTTAGCGACCGTTTCCTGATTGTGATGCGTACCTACCTCGAAAAACCCCGAACCACCGTTGGCTGGAAAGGCCTGCTCTATGACCCGGAGCGCACTGGCAGCGGAAACCTCAACGAAGGCCTGCTGCGTTCCCGGCGCCTGCTGTTGAACCTGTCAGACATGGGCCTGCCATTGGCCACGGAAGCCCTGAGTCCGTTCGCCATGGATTACCTTGGTGACCTCGTCAGTTGGACCGCCATCGGTGCCCGCACCACTGAGTCCCAGGTTCACCGTGAAATGGTCAGCGGTCTGCCGATGCCGACCGGTTTCAAGAACGGCACCGACGGCAGCATTGGCGTTGCCATCAACGCCATGAAATCAGCGGCCCATCCCCATCACCGGTTCGGCATAGGCAGTCATGGCGCACCCGCGATGATTACCACCGAGGGCAACCCCGATACACACCTGGTATTACGGGGCGGGCGAGGTATTACAAACTACGATGCGGAGAGTGTCCGCGAGGCCGTGGATGCCTTGTCCAGCGCAGGTGTTTCTGCTTCGGTGATGGTCGATTGCAGTCATGATAACGCTCAAAAGCAATCATCGCGGCAACTGGAGATAGCGAAGGAAGTCATGTTCCAGAAGCGGTCGGGTAACCGAAATATTGTTGGATTGATGCTGGAAAGTTTTCTTGAAGAAGGGCGTCAAAATGACAGCGACGATTTAATTTACGGATGTTCCCTAACGGATCCCTGCATTGGCTGGAAGCAAACGGAAGAATTGCTCAGATCGATTTAACGGGAGATATCACCCAGTTCCGATGTGCCGGGCGGGTAGCCTTGGTCAGGACCGTGGAGCGCCAGGGATGGCGCGACCGAGCCCCACATGGACGTGCTTGTGGGCGTGTCCTGGCCAAGGCTACCCGCCTGGCTCAGGCAATCGGCTCTCAGTCCTGGCCGGGGTTAAGGGCCTCGCCCCCGTCCCCAGACACTGTTGAAAACAGTAACTGCCCCGCCAGTAACAAGAGAACGCCCCCCATCAGCCGGTCCAGCCAATAGCCGAAACGGTTAAATCCCCTGCGGATCTGCGGCAGGGTGAAGAATACCGCCACGGCCATGAACCACAGGCCGGTGGCCACTGCCATATAGACGCCATAAGCCGTTTGAATCGCAATCGGCGTACCCGGGCTGATGATCACGGAAAAGAGTGATACGAAGAACAGCGTGGCTTTCGGGTTCAGGGTATTGGTCAGAAAACCCAGCCGATAGGCCGCGAAACCGCTTTGCCGACCACCGTTTGCCGTTTCGACATGAATGCCGCCGGCTTTCGAGCGCAGACACTGTATCGCGATCCAGGTGAGATAGAGGGCGCCAACCACTTTGAGAATGCTGAACAGCACCAGCGACTGCTGGATGATCAGGCCAATGCCCAGCAGGGAATACCCCACGTGGATCAGAATTCCCGTGCCAATGCCGAAGGCCGTCAGCAGGGCGTTACGACGGCTTTGGCACAGCGCCTGGCGAAGCATCACGGCAAAGTCTGGCCCTGGGCTGGCGACGGCCAGGAAGTGAACGAGGGCGACGGTGATGAATTCCGGCCAGTAGTTGTGCATACCTTTTATCTCCAGGAAAGCTCCGTTACAGGGCGCCAGTCTAGAAGGCGCGGTTGAAAAAGTCCCGCATCGAATGCTGCGACGTCTTTGGTTGGCAACTGAACGGTTTCCCGAATTCACTCCTATACTGAGGCAGAACCATGAAATTTGTAGGCGGTGAGGGGAGTTGTAGACGTGGAAAAACGCAAAGTGGATGTCGCTGTTATTGGCGCGGGTACCGCTGGCATGAGCGCCTATCGCGCTGCCCGAAAGCATACGGATAATATCGTTTTGATTGAAGGGGGTGCCTACGGTACCACCTGTGCCAGTGTCGGCTGTATGCCCAGCAAGCTGTTGATTGCGGCGGCCGACAGTGCCCATCAATTGCACAAGGCACCTACGTTTGGTGTTCATCCCGGTGACATCCGAATTGATGGCAAGGAGGTGATGGCGCGTGTCCGCAGGGAGCGGGACCGGTTCGTCAGCTTTGTGGTGGAGGCTGTAGAGGGGTTTCCCGAGGCTCACCGGCTTCGCGGCCAGGCCCGGTTCCTGTCGCCTCACCGAATTGTTGTCGGCGAGAAAGTGGAGGTGGAAGCCGCCCGTGTGGTCATTGCCACCGGTTCCAGGCCGAACATCCCCGGCTTTCTCAAGGACGCCAAGGACCGACTGGTGGTGAATGATGACATTTTCGAGTGGGACGACCTGCCTGGGTCCGTTGCCGTGTTCGGTCCCGGCATAATCGGCCTGGAACTGGGGCAGGCGCTCAGTCGGCTGGGGGTTCGGGTGCGGATGTTTGGTGTCAGCGGAAGTCTTGGGCCGCTTCAGGAGGAAGCGATTCGCAACTACGCGCTGAAAACATTCAATGAAGAATTTCCGTTGGATACCAGCGCCAAGGTCCGGTCGGTTGAGCGAACGGACGACGGCGTGCGTATTCGCTTTTCGGGAGCGGATCGCAGTGAAACCACGGAAACTTTCGACTATCTATTGGCAGCCACCGGGCGTCGCCCCAATGTCGACAGTCTGGATATACAGAACGCGGATATTGCCGAGGATGATCATGGCTCACCGCTGTTCGATCATTACACGCTTCAGTGCGGTGACAGTCATATCTTTATCGCTGGAGATGCCAACAATGAAGTGCCACTGCTCCATGAGGCGGCTGATGAGGGGCGAATAGCCGGCGATAACGCGGCTCGATACCCGGATGTGCGGGCGGGGCTGCGCCGGGTGCCATTGGGCATCGTGTTCACCGATCCACAGATCGCCACGGTGGGGATGACCCTCAACGAAGTCGATGAGCGTTGTAAGGGTGGTTATGCCGTTGGTGAGGTTTCTTTCGAAGGGCAGGGGCGCAGTCGCGTTATTGGCGCTAATAAGGGCTTGCTGCATGTCTACGGTGAGCGGGGCAGTGGGTTATTTCTGGGCGCGGAGATGTTTGGCCCCGCAGCCGAACACATCGGACACTTGCTGGCCTGGGCTCTGCAGAAGCGCATGACGGTGAGCGAGATGCTGACCATGCCGTTCTACCACCCGGTAATTGAGGAAGGAGTCCGTACGGCATTGCGTGACCTCAACCGCAAGCTGGATATTGGGCCACAACCGATTGAGCATTGTCTGGATTGCGGCCCGGGTGGTTAGAGTCTGGGAGATGGCCCTGATCAGAAACTCCGGGCGACCGGGGTTGCCTCCGCACCAGAGACGCCCCTTGTAATCTGCTGCTTCCGCGCCCATATCTTTTCATGAAAGAAATAGGCCACCGTGTTAATCGCTGGTTCTACCATGGCAATCAGGCTGCCAATCAGGATGTCGCCGGTCAGCAGGTAAGCAACGGTAAAGGCCACGGTGAAGTGGGTAATGGCGAATGTGATGGTTTTCAGCAACGAGTTGTCACCCTTTGAACCATGGTCATGGAAAAACATCTTCAGGGCACTCATAGTCAGTCAGCTCCGCAAGTGCGATGGATATGGGTCCATTCAACAGCAATTGAGAATCGTTGTTAAATAAATAATATGCAGATTTTTGATAGCCCTTAGCTATTACTTGGTCTTGCCAGAGATTAGTAAGAGCTATCAAGAAGATTGGATAACTAAACTTTATCTATTCACGATTCCTGGTTAGATTAGCCACCAGTACATTCCGGTAACTGTCAAGGAGACACGTTATGAGCAAGAACTTTATTGGTCTGGACACTGAAAAGACCCAGAGCCTGGCGAACGCACTGAACGATCTGCTGTCCAACTACCAGATCTTCTACATGAACGTTCGTGGCTATCACTGGAACATCAAAGGTGACAACTTTTTCGAACTGCATGCCAAGTTTGAAGAGCTTTATGACGACCTGCTGTTGAAGATTGACGAGATAGCCGAGCGGGTGCTGACCCTCGGGCACAGGCCTGCACACGCCTACAGCACCTACATCGAAAAATCCGAGGTGCCTGAGCGAAAGGATGTGGCCGATGGTAAAGATGCTGTTGAAAACATCGTGGAGAGCTTCGCCAAGCTGATTGGTAAGCAGCGGGAGTTGCTTCACCTGGCTGGCGATGCGGACGACGAGGGCACCGTTGCGTTGATGAGCGACTACATCTCTCAGCAGGAAAAGACGGTATGGATGTACCGTAGCTACCTCGGCCAATAAAGCCCTTGAAGCTCTCAATCACTTGAGCAAGTGTTGATAATGGCGACCGCACGGTCGCCATTTTTTTGCTGATACCACCTTTCCTGAGCAGTTCTGACTTAAAAGTGACGCATTTCTGTCACCTCTTCTCCATAAAGTGTCGTGTACAACCACACGTGTATCGACAGAAGAAGAGGCAAACATGACATTCCAGAACTCACTCCTTACGGCAGCTATCCTCGCATCCACCCTGGGCCTGGCGGCCTGCGACGGTGATGACGGCGACGATGGCAGCGCGGGTTCGTCCGGCACCAGCCAGACCCTGATTGAGCTGAATACCCTCGGCACCTATGCAAGTGGTGCTTTCGATGAAGGCGCAGCGGAAATCGTGGCTCACGATCCCGCCAACCAGCGTCTGTTTGTCATCAATGCCAACGATTCGACCGTGGACGTGCTGGACATCCAGGACCCGGAGATGCCGGTCAAGCTCAGCACCATTGATGCCACCGCCGAAGGTGCTTCCGCGAACAGCGTGGCGGTCTACGGCGATCTCGTGGCCGTCGCCATTGAAGCCAACGTCAAGCAGGACAACGGCAAGGTGGTGTTCTATAACAGCACCGACCTGAACAAGGTGGGTGAAGTAGAGGCGGGCGCCCTGCCGGATATGCTGACCTTTACCCGCGATGGCCAGAAGCTCCTGGTGGCCAACGAGGGCGAACCCAGTGATGACTACAGTGTTGACCCGGAGGGTTCCGTTAGCATTGTTGACCTGTCCAACGGCGTGGCTGCGGCGACGGTCACCACGGCCGGGTTCGCCAGCTTCAACGGTCAGCTGGCCGAACTTATGGAACAGGGCCTGAGAGTGTTCGGGCCGGGCGCCACTCTGGCACAGGATCTGGAGCCGGAATACATTGCGATCTCTATCGACGGTGAAAAAGCCTGGGTCGCGATGCAGGAGGCAAATGCCGTTGCCGAACTGGACATCGCGACCGGGGAGATTACCGCCATTATTCCGTTGGGTTTCAAGGATCACAGCATCATCGGCAACGAATTGGATGCCAGCAACGACGACAGCGGCATCAACATTCGCAACTGGCCGGTGAAAGGCATTTACCATCCGGATGCCATGACCAGCTACGGTTTTAACGGAAAAACCTATTACATCACCGCCAACGAGGGTGATTCCCGGGATTACGACGGCTTCAGTGAGGAATTCCGCGTCGCCGACCTGACGCTGGATGCCATGGCCTTCCCGAACGCTGCCGAGTTGCAGGAAGACGCTAACCTGGGACGCCTGAACGTCACATCCACCCTGGGTTTTGGCAATTCCTGCGCGCCCAGCGATCCTGCCAACGTCATTCTCGTGGGCGGTGAGTATGACCGGAGCTATGTGGAGAATAACTGTGTCTACAGTGAGCTCTACGCCTACGGTGCGCGTTCGTTTTCAATCTGGTCGGAAACCGGCGAGCGGGTCTTCGACAGCGGCAGTGAATTCGAGCGCATTACCGCAAGCCTGATCCCGGACAATTTCAACAGCAATAATGACGAAAATGCGTTCGACAACCGCTCCGACGATAAGGGGCCAGAGCCTGAGGCGGTCACCGTGGGTACCATTAATGGCCAGACCTTTGCCTTTATCGGCCTTGAACGGGTTGGGGGCATCATGGTCTATAACGTGACCAATCCGCAGAACCCGGAATTCGTCCAGTACCTCAATAACCGCGACTTCTCTGCCTCCCAGACCGATCTTGAGAGTGGAATGGCGGGTGATCTTGGGCCCGAGGGGCTTGCCTTTATCGCTGCTGACGACAGCCCCAATGGCAAGCCAATGTTAGCGGTAGGCAACGAGGTGAGTGGCACGACCACTCTGTATGGTATCGATGTGATTGAACTGGCCGCTGACTGACCGTCGGCGTGATAAGGAGAACCGGACCGGGTACTGCCCGATCCGGTTCTATACGTTCTCTCAACCCTGGGAGACCGTCGCCAGTGGTGGCACCTGCTGATGCAGGAACCATTTTTCGGTGACCACCTTGCGGGTAAACCAGTGAGACCGCATCAGGGTACTGGCCAATGGCATTTTGACCCAGTCCGGCACTTGCCAGCCCTCATCCTGAGGCATGGCGCGATTACCAAAACGGCTGGCAATAGCTTCGCCGTAGGCCTGCAGTGCCTGGGCGGAATAATCCTCCTGGTCGCGAATAATGTCTGCCGCCATCAACGCAGACTCGATGGCAGGGCGAATACCCTCGCCGCTCTGGGTGTAGGCCAAGCCGGCGGAATCCCCGATCAACAGCAGGCCGTCATCGGCCAGTTGTCTCTCCGCGTGGGCGTATAGCAGGTAGGCATGACCTTTGAACTTGCCCGGTAAATCGGCCGGTATGCGTCCTTCGGATTTCATTTCCTCCAGGAAGGCGTTGAGGTGCTCGGTCAGTTTGTGATTGTCTTCCCGGCCAAGGCCGATATTGAGGAAATTACCTTTTCGGAACACCCAGGCATAGCCCTTCAGGTCGCGGCAGAACCAGAGCTCGGGGGTGTCGCCACGAGCTTCGCACACCTCGGCCTGTTGAGGCGTCATCTCGAATTCCACCTCTTTGGCCGCCACTACGACTTCGTGGCTGCCGGGGCCGTCTCCCATCAGCTTCGCCACCGGGCAGAAATGGCCCCCGGCACCTACGATCAGGGGCGCCTCCCAGGTATCGTTGATCACCCAGTTGCCATCGCGACGAACAATGGACTTGACCGGTGTGTTCAGTTGCTTCGGCACGGCTGTCCTGTCCAGAAGAAACGCATCGAACTCGCAGCGTCGTATGCCGTAGCTGACAATCTCACCGTGGTCATTTTCCACCGCCGATTGCCCCATCATGCCTATACGGAACCGCCGGATGGGTTGAAGGGTTCGTCCGGTGCCGTAGTGGTTGATGTCGATATCGAGACTGTCCATCACCGCAGGAGTAACCCAGCCGGCGCAGGTCTTGTCCCGAGGAAAGTCCTGCTTGTCGATTACCAGAATGCGTTTGCCGCTGTCCTGCAGTGCGTGGGCGAGGGTGGAGCCGGCAGGCCCGGCACCTACGATAATCAGGTCGTAGTAGTCCATGACTATGCCTCCGGAGCTGCGGGGGACGAATAGATGTCCTGGCGGTTTTGTGGCAGCTGGTTGTTCCCGCCATGGGTGAAGACCACCTGGAACAGTTGCAGTGACCCGGCGCGGAAGGCGGCTATGGAGCCGGCGAGGTACATTTCCCAGGCCCGGGCAAAGTGCCCGTCGTACATTTCTGTGACCTTGTCCATGTTGCTTCTGAACCGTTCCATCCAGTGGGTCAGCGTCTGTGCGTAGTGCAGTCTGAGGTTTTCGACATCCAGCACCGAAAAGTCGCTGTGTTCGCAGATACCCATGAACTCAGAGATACTCGGTGGGTAAGCACCCGGAAAGATGCGTTTCTCGATCCAGGCGTTCATCAGCATGGGCCGGTTGCGACCGATGCTGTGCAGTAACGCCAGGCCGTCCGGCTTCAGGGAACGACTGATAAGCTCCGACAGCGCCAGGTAATTGTCCTTGCCGACATGCTCCAGCATGCCGATGGACACAAAGGCGTCATATTGGCCGCTGATGTTGCGGTAGTCATCTTCAACGTATTCAATCAGGTGGTCCAGCTGCTGACGCCTGGCTTCTTCCCGGGCGTACGTCAGCTGTTCTTTCGAGATGTTGTAGCAATGCACCTTCACGCCGTAATTCCGGGCCATATAACGCGCCAGACCACCCCAGCCACAGCCGGCTTCCACAACCGTCATGCCGGGTTTCAGTCGTAACTTGCGGCAAACGTGCTCCAGCTTGGCCAGTTGGGCCTGTTCCAGGGTCAAATCCGGCGTTTCGTAATAGGCGCAGGTGTACTGCATTTCGGCATGATCCAGCCAGAGCCGGTAAAACTCGTTGCCCAGATCGTAATGGTGGTGAATGTTCTCCCGGGCTTCAGAAACGCCAGTAGAGCGGGGGTTATGGTTGCGCCACAGGGCTTCCAGCCATTTGGGCCATTTCTGCCTTGCGTTGTGAATTGAGCGGTAAAGTGTCTCCATCAGCTCCGAAAGGTCGCCATCTACCTGCAGCCTGCCTGCACTGTATAGATCTCCAAACGCCAGGTTGGGGTTGGTAACCAGCGTAAACAGCGCCTTGGGGTCTGTCAGTTTGAGCGTAAAGCGGGCATGGCCTTCTTCAGGGTCAATGAATTCGTTGTTCCACAACTGGAACCGTAGCGGCGGTGACCCGGCCATGCGCATTAGTTTGGCGATCAGCCAGCGTTCATAACTGTGAGGCTCACGGTCCGCCTGCTGCTCTTCCAGGGGCAACGTCAGGACGTGAGGCCTGTCCTCCGGTCGGTCGTTGGTGGGCGCTGGGGTCTTCCGGGCGGTGCTTTGGCTCATGGATACATATCTCCCTTTTTCAGCTGGTTAATCACGGACTGAAGTCGGCGGGCTTGGCCGACAGTGATTCAGCATCAGGGCGTGTCCCGATATCACAACTGAGAATCGCCTGCTT
This sequence comes from Marinobacter sp. G5_S1_61_S3, assembly GCF_054968585.1. Lineage (NCBI taxonomy): Bacteria > Pseudomonadati > Pseudomonadota > Gammaproteobacteria > Pseudomonadales > Marinobacteraceae > Marinobacter > Marinobacter sp. G5_S1_61_S3. Next base: position 16,555 of record NZ_JBQKUK010000006.1, read on the forward strand.
CCTCTTTAGTATAGAAAACAAGCGTGTTTTGTCATATCCCCCCACACACACCAAAGAATGGAGGGCTGCTATTGGGGTAATAGGTAAAAGGGGTAAAAGCGGGAATGGCGGGCGAAAAAAACCGGGGCTGCACGGCCCCGGCTTGTCGGTGTGCTGTCGACTGGCGCCGACGTCAGTAGGTCGAACTCATGCCAAACCATTCCGGGAAAATCACGATCATCGCCAGCACCAGTACCTGCATCAGGATAAACGGTAGTACCCCTTTGTAGATATCGGTGGTCTGTACACCGGGTGGTGATACGCCTTTGAGATAGAACAGACTGAACCCGAATGGGGGCGTCAGGAAACTGGTTTGCAGGTTCATGGCAATCAGAATCGCGAACCACAGCATGTTGATGCCCATGGCTTCCGCCACCGGTGCCAGGATCGGCACGATGATGAACGAAATTTCCACGAAGTCGATGAAGAAGCCCAGCACCAGGATGACCAGCATGGCCAGGATAATGAAGCCCCATTTTTCGCCGGGAAGCTGCAGTAGCCATTCTTCCAGCAGGTAATCGCCACCGGTGTAGCTGAACACCATCGAGAATGCGGTTGCACCGACGAGGATGGCGAACACCATGGCAGTGACCTTCACCGTGTCCTTTGAGGCATCCCACACCATCTTGAAGGAGAACTGGCGGTAAATGATGGCCAGCACCACGGCGCCGACACCACCGAGCGCCGAAGATTCCGTGGGGGTGGCAATACCGGCAAAGATGGAGCCCAGTACGACGATGATCAACGCCAGCGGCGGGATAATCGCCAGCAGCGCTGCACGGATTTCCTTGCCCCGTGACAGTCCGCTGTCATCCGGCATGGCGGGGCCGGTTTCAGGCTTGAAGCGGGTGAGAACAAGGATGTAGATGATGTACAGACCGACCAGCACCACACCCGGGATAACGGCTGCCCTGAAGAGGTCGCCAACCGGGAGCCCGAGCACGTCGCCAAGGATAATCAGGATAATCGAAGGCGGTACGATCTGGCCCAGTGTGCCGGACGCACAGATAGTGCCCGTTGCAAGCCGCTTGTCGTAGTTATGGGCCAGCATCACGGGGAGAGAGATCAGACCCATGGCTACCACACTGGCACCGACGACGCCCGTTGATGCGGCGAGCAGGGCACCTACCAGGATGGTGGAAATGGCCAGGCCCCCTGGCAATCCACCGAACAGGCGGCCCATGGAGGTCAGCAATTGCTCGGCCAGCCGCGTGCGTTGCAGGACCACACCCATGAAGATGAACAATGGCACCGCCATCAGCACCGTGTTCTGCATGACGCTCATGATGCGATAGGGCATGAAAGCAAACAGATCCATGCCTTCGGCATAGATCCCGAAAAACAGGGCAACGCCGCCAAAGGTAAAGGCAACCGGGAAGCCCAGCATCAGCAGGAGGAGGGCGGCTCCGAACATAATCATACCGATCATGCGAGACCCTCCGCGCCGTGCTTGGGCTCATAGGTCTTGTCGCCGGAGATAACCCGTATTGCGAAGGTCACCATGTTGAACCCGGCGATACCGGTAAACACCGCGGAAATCGGGATCACGCTCTTGATCACCCAGCGATGGGGTAGCCCACCCGGGTCGCCGCTGCCTTCGCCCATGCTGTAGGACTCAACGGCAAAATCGTAACCGTAGTTCCAGATCAGGTAGGCAAAGGGGATGACAAAGATAACAGCACCAACGATGTTGACCCAGGCCTTGGTCTTGTCACGCCAGCGGGTGTAGAAAACGTCTACGCGAACATGGCCGTCCGTGCGCAATGCGTAGGGGATGCCCAGCAGGAACACCACGGAATAGAGATGCCACTCCATTTCCTGCATACCGATCGAAACTTCATTGAAAGCGTAGCGGGCTACTACGTCGTAGAAGACGTTACCGGCCATCAGAATCATTGCGGCACAGGCCACCCAGCCGCAAAAAATGGACAGGGTGGCCAGGCCCTCGTCCAGCTTGATAATCCAACGCATTGATTGTCCTCCGCCAGCGAGCCGGCGATTTTTCAATTGCTATAAACGACAAAACCGGGATCACTGCTAGAGCGATCCCGGCTCAGTTACTGCCGATATGTTACTCGACTTCTGCCATCGTGTTTAGGTAGGCCCGCTCGGAAATGTCCGTGTAGGCCCGGCTCTTCTCAAGATATTCCTGTTGGGATTTTACAATCTTTGCGGCTTGCTCATTGTTCGCTGCCGCTTCTTTCAGGAGTTTCTCGTTGGCCTCGTGCATGGCCTGGAAGATTTCCTCAGGGAATTTCTTGATCTGTACGTTCGGGTACTCTTCCTTGATGTTGGCCCAGGCTTCTGCGTTTGCGTGCTGAGAGTGAACCAGCATGTCGTAGGAGGCTGTGCGCATGGCGACGCGCATGATTTCACGAAGGTCGGCTGGCAGTTCTTCCCATACCTTCTTGTTCACCAGGAACTGCAGCTCCGTGGCGGGCTCGTGCCAGCCAGTGTAGTAATAGTCCGCAATTTGCTGGAAACCGAGACGCAGATCCAGGGAAGGACCAACCCACTCAACCGCGTCAATGGTGTTGCGTTCCAGGGCTGTGTAAAGCTCGCCAGGTGGGATGTTGGTCGGATTAACGCCTACTTCTGCAAACACCTCACCGGCGAAGCCAGGAATACGCATCTTCAGGCCCTGCAGGTCTTCGAGAGTGTTGATTTCCTTGCGAAACCAGCCGCCCATCTGAACGCCGGTGTTGCCACCCGGGAACGACAGCATGTTGTGGGGTTCGTAAACCTCCTGCATCAGTTCCATACCACCGCCGTGGTAGAACCAGGCGTATTGTTCCATCGCGTTCATGCCGAAAGGCATGCTGGTGAAGAACAGGGTGTTGGGTACTTTGCCTTTCCAGTAGTAGGACGCGGAATGACCCATGTCGTACTGGCCGGCCTTGACCATATCAAAGACACCGAAGGGCGCTTTGTGCTTGTTTGACGAGTCGATGCGGACCTTCAGGCGGCCGTCGGACATTTTTTCGACAGTTTCAGCGAACCGTTTGGTGGTGTCACCGAAAATCGGGAAGTTGGGCCCCCAGGTCTCGGCCAGGCGCAGGGTAAACGTGTCTTGAGCGAGGGCTTGTGTGGAAGCAAAGGTAGTTGCTACAGCCAGCACAGCCGCGGATAGAACAGAACGGATCTTCATTGCTCTTCTAGCCTCTTTTGTCGTTGTTGTGTTGAGAGCCTCTCCCTCTGTCTGGGAAAGTAACTCCTAATTCTAGTTCAAGTTATCAACAAACGTTAAGAAACGGAATGAAAAACCCGCCTCTGTACGACCTAGGTCTTACGACTTTCTCCCGCTGGTCAGCATGAGGTAATGTTCCCGGTCTAGAACAATCCTATCTGCTCACCCGCAGGACGCCTGAAGAGGTCGCTTCTAAGGGGCTCTGCCTGATGAAGGTTCAGGCCCAGTTGCCTTGCGCGCTTTGCGAAGCGCTGGCGGACAAGATCTGCGTAGGGGCCCGTTCCTGTCATTCTGCGCCCGAACTGGGCTTCGTAACTTTTGCCACCCCGCAAATCGCGCATGCGATTCATCACATGACTGGCCCGGTCCGGAAAATGCCGCTGCAACCAGTCCTGGAACAGTTCATCCAGTTCCAGCGGCAGGCGAAGCATGATCCAGCTTGCCCGTTCCGCACCTGCCTCTGCTGCGGCCCCCAGAATGCTCTCAATTTCATGATCGTTGATGAACGGGATAACCGGCCCCAGGATGATGCCCGTTGGCACGCCGGCAGCGGCCAGCTCACGGATGACTTTCAGGCGTGTCGCCGGCGCTGCAGTGCGAGGTTCCATCTGGCGCTTCAGGGTATTGTCCAGGGTGGTCAAGCTGACCCGAACGGAACACAGGCCCTGATGTGCCAGTTCTGACAGCAGGTCCAGATCCCGCAGAATCAGTGCCCCCTTGGTGATAATGGACACCGGATGGTGATACTCGACCAACACCTTGAGGACGTCGCGGGTAATTTCCCGATGCTTCTCAACCGGCTGATAGGCATCGGTGTTCACGCCAAGGGCAATTGGCGACACACGGTAGCCGGGTTTATCGAGCTCCCTTCGAAGCTGTTCCGCAGCATTGGGTTTGGCGATCAGCCGGGTTTCGAAGTCCAGCCCCGGCGACATGTCCCAGTACGCATGGGTAGGCCGGGCAAAGCAGTATATGCACGCATGCTCGCAGCCCCGGTACGGGTTTATGGACTGGTCGAACGGCACATCCGGCGACTGGTTCCGGCTGATAATCGTACGTACCTGCTCATCCACGACTTCGGTTGCCAGGGAGTCCGGGCAGGTATCGTCAGCGGGGTCCTGATACCAGCCATCGTCGTATTGGCGGTCCGTCACTATGGGCTGGAAACGATTCTGTGGATTGAGCGGCGTCGCGCGCGTATTCATCATCGGGCCCCATAAACTGTATGTATATACAGTTTATGACAAGCAAAGATCGCAGGCAACCGGGAGGGTGATCGTTGCGACCATCACCTGAGTGGCTATGCCAGAAATGCAAAACTCTTTTTGGTCCGCAGAGTAACGCTACAGGTTTGTGGCATTTATATCTGGTTGGTTAAGCAACTGGCGAGACGTTTTCCCTGGAAAAGTGCCTTGGTCGCTACGAATGGTTTGGCTTGAGTATTGAAGGCATTGAAGTGCACTGTCTCAAGGTGACGCATGAACGCGGCCTGATCGGTATAGAGTTCGTAGAGATAGAAGACGCCGTCGTTTTCATTATCCTGAACCACATCAAAGACGTGACAGTCAGGTTCGTCACGAAGGCTGTTTTCTGCCTGGGTGATGAGCAGGCGCTTCAGTTCTTCCTCACTTCCGGGATGTGCTTCAAATCGAACAATGATGGCGTACATTTATTTTTTCCCGAAGCGTGTGTTTAGTTCATCGACCTGTGCGGTATCCAGGGGCCGGGTTCGCATGCCCTGCAGAAGCAGAAATAGCTTGGCGGTTTCCTCCAGCTCTTCCATTGCGAAGGCGGCGTTGTCGAGACTGGTTCCAGCGACCACAGGGCCGTGGTTGGCAAGCAACACGGCGTGGTGCTCGCCGGCAAGTTTGCCGACCGCCCCCGCGAGATCCGGATCCCCCGGCGGAAAGTAGGGGACCATGGGTAGCTGACCTACACGCATCACGAAGTAGGGGGTCAATGGCGGCAAGACACTCGTGCAGTCTTCGCAATCTAGACAACTGACAGCGGTGGCATGGGAGGAGTGCAAATGAACAACGGCCTCTGCGTCGTGGCGGCAGTCGTACATTGTCTGGTGCAAAAACGCTTCTTTGGTCGGCTTGTCACCGCTGATTAACCGGCCGTTGGCGTCAAGTCGGGACAGACGGGCAGGGTCCAGGTTACCCATGGTGGAGCCGGTAGGGGTCATCAGCCAGCCGTTATCAAGGCGAACACTGATATTACCAGAGGCACCGAAGGTCAGGCCGCGTTGGAACATAGACAGCGCCAGTTCGCAGATTCGTTCCCGCATTTTATTTTCGTGATTCATTGGCCATTCTCCACGCTTCTTCAAACAGATCAGGGCCGCCGAAATTGCCTGATTTCAGGGCCAGCCCCACGGTGTCGGTATCGCTATTTCGGCTGACGGTCCAGGGCACGCCGGGGGCAATTTCCGGGCCGATTTCGAGCTGTCGGATGCCGAGCGCATTGACGACGGCGCCCGAGGTTTCTCCGCCGGCCACGATCAGTTTGCGCGTGCCTGTCTCGTATGCGTGACAGGCCAGTTGCCCATAGGCGCGTTCAATAATGGCGCCGGCCTGTTCGCCACCGTTGGCCTGCTGGAACCTGGCGACATCGTCGGGAGTAGACGACGAATACACCAATGGTGGCAGTGAACCGTTTTTCTGGGTATGGGTGACCCAGGCACAGACGTTTTGAAGTTCACGATCGTCCGCTATCAGATCGAAGGGATCGAGATGATAAACGGGGAAACCGGCCTCACGGGCGCGCTGGATCTGTGCGCGGGTGGCAACGGAGCAGCTGCCGGCCAGGGCGAGTGTTGCGCCTGGCGGATATTCAAAGTGATCAGTTGCATCAGTGCTGGCAAGAATGCCTTGCTGGCGGAAATTTTCGGGTAGGCCGGCTGCAACTCCAGAGCCGCCGGTCACCAGTGCGTGTTCCGCGCAGGCTTTGCCAATTTGCAGTAAATCCTGATCGCAAAGGGCATCGACAATCACCAGCGATTGCCCCTGTTCCGATGCAGACGAGATGGCTGCAGTAATCGAATCGGCACCCTGTGACACGACTTGCCAGGGCACCAGGCCGACCCGCCCCTGTGCCTGGCGTTGTAAGACCCGGACCAGATTGGCGTCCCGCATTGGCGTGAGCGGGTGGTCTTTCAGGGGAGACTCGTTAAGCAGTTGGTTGCCGACGAAAAGGTGGCCTTGATACACACTACGTCCGTTCGCCGGAAATGAAGGGCAGGCGACAGTCACCGGTGCGTTCAAAGCATTCTGCAATGCCTCGGTGACGGGGCCGATATTGCCGTGATCCGTGGAGTCGAACGTAGAGCAGTATTTAAAGACGATTTGCCTGGCCCCAGCTTCCTGCAACACAGCCAGTGCAGCCATCGACTGTTCGATAGCGCGTTGAGGCTCAATGGTTCTGGATTTCAGTGCCACAACAACGGCGTCTACATTTTCGAACTTGGTGCCGGGTTCAGGCACACCGGAGACCTGAATCGTTCGCATACCATTGCGAACCAGCGTCAGCCCGAGATCTGTTGCGCCGGTCAGGTCGTCGGCAATACAGCCAAGCAGGATCATTTCAGTTGTTCTCCGTTGGAGTGGGTGGCGTTTCTGCGTTTTAGGCGTTGCTGCAGGCTGGCAACCAACTTGTCCCGGCAGCGTTTCCAGGCCGGCACCTGCGATAGGATTGTCAGGAGAATGGCGGTGATCAGAATCACCGAAACCGGCCGCTCAAAAAAACCGCCAAGGCTGCCTTCGGACACCATCAGAGCGCGTCTCAGGTTTTCATCGGCCATGGGCCCCAGGATCACGCCAATCACCAGAGGTGAAATGGGGTAATCCATTTCGCTAAGGAAAAAGGCAGCGATACCCACCGGAACCATCAGGTAGAGGTTTATGACGTTCAGCCCGAGCGCATAGGAACCGATAACCGACATCACGGCGACAATGGGTAGGAAAAGCGGTGCCGGAACTCGCAACACCTTGATGACATGCTTGGCGAGAAACATGCCATTGAGCCACATGGCCAGAGAGGCCAGTGCCATGATGGCAGTGAGTTGAATGAGAAAGTCCGGCTGGGTAATGGCGACCATCGGGCCGGGGTTCAGGCCATGGAGCATCAGTGCTCCGAGCAGCATAACCGCAGGTGGGCTGCCGGGAATGCCCAGTGTGGTCAGTGGGATTAGCGCACCGCCGATGCAGGCATTGTTCGCGGTTTCTGAAGAGATAACGCCAGCAGGCTCGCCGGTGCCAAAGCGTTCCGGGTGAGGGTGCGTGTTTTTCGCGGTGCCGTAGGACACCCAGCCGGCGATATCTTCACCGACACCGGGTACGGCGCCGATGCCGACGCCCATCAGGGAGGAGCGTACAATGTGCCGCATGTTCTTAAGGATGCTGCGGAATTCAGGCAGTATTCGTTTCACCGGCTGCGGCTTGCCCAGCTTCAGGCGGTCGCGCATGGAGCGGATGATCTGAGGCAGTGCGAATGCACCGATCAACACCGGGACCACTTCGATGCCACTGTCCAGTTCCGGAACGCCAAAGGTGAAGCGGGGGAAGAACTGAAGTTGATCACGCCCGATACACGCCAGTGCCAGGCCAAGTAGCCCCGCAATCCAGCCTTTGTAAACCAGATCGGTGCTCGTCAGCGTGCCGCTGATGATGATGCCGAAGAAAGCCAGCAGAAAGAACTCATAAGAAGTGAACTGCAGCGCTGCGTCGGAAATCAGCGGTGCAAAGGCCACCAGTGCAATCATTCCGATCAGGGTGCCAATGAAAGACGCGGTGGTGGTCAGGCCAAGGGCTCTGCCTCCTTCGCCCCGCTGTGCCATGGGATAGCCGTCCAGAGCGGTAGCGGCACCGGCCGCAGTGCCCGGGATATTGATCAGGATCGATGGGTAGGAGCCACCGTAAACGGCGCCCACGTACATGGCAATCAATGACACCAGAGCGGTTTCCAGGTTCATCGAATAGGTCAGCGTGGTAAGCAGGGCAACGCCAAGAGTGGCTGTCAGCCCGGGCATAGCGCCAAAAATAATTCCCAGGAAACTGGAGCCGAACAGTAGAAGTACTGTCCACGGGTCCGTCAGCATTTGCCAGATGGTTTGCCCGAAGACTGCGAGGTCGGATAAGAAACCCATAGTTGCCTCCTGGCGTCAGAAAAATGTTGAAAGGCTGCGAGCCAGGTCAGACATTGTGTTGATGGCAAGGCCTTCAACCGGAAGCGGTACCAGTAGCCCGAACTTGAAGCCCGGTACCAGAATGAGCGGGGTTGCCAGGCTGACCAGCATCGAGATACGCCATTTGCGCACCAGATCGCAATCCCCGCGAACGAGCACCCACGTCCAGATCGCCATCACGCAGTAGACAATCAACATAACGCTATCCAGTGTGCTACCCGGGACAAGCTCGTCGCGTCGAACGACAAAGACGAACAGGCTTGTGCCGAGCAGACAGATCAGGGTAGGGGTGAACAGAGCACTGCGATCAAGGTAGAAGGGCACAGTAAAGGCACCGAGGAAGAGTGTCGACGCGATAAAGAAATCAACGTAGCTAACCAGTCCGTATACGTAACCGGCTATACAGGCCACGATGATAACGAGACGCTGGACCCTTTCATTGCGCCAGCCTTGCATGAGCAGGTGTCGGTCGGCCCAGGCCCGCCGGGCACCGCCATCGACAATGGCCCGCCGCAACAGCACGATTGCCATGATCACCAAAGCGCTGGCAATAAGCAGAGGAAACAGTGCCGGCGACACATACCAGACGCTGTCCACCCCGCCATAGCTATTCGTCATAGGGAAAGTGAGTGTTTCGGCGATCATTGCGATTGAGAGCGCCAGCAACAGAATGCTGGTGTACAAGTCGGCCTTTCGTTTGCTGCTGAGATTCCGGTCATTCATGGGTCTTTCCACGTTCGCTTCACTACAGATGCAAAAATCTAACGCCTTGAAGACAGCGTGAGCGCCGAAGAGCGATGTGCTCTGCGGCGCTGATCGTCTGTCGTGCGTTGTATCTCAGGTGCCCTCAGGGCTTCTCGATACCGAGCTTGTCGGGATTGATTTTGGCCGCACCCAGATCATGCAGCGTCCAGGAGAACAGTGATTCCAGCTGTCTGAACTGAGCAGAGGCTTCCTTTCCGGTTTTGCCAGACAACTGATAGAAGTTGTCCGCCGCCCATTGTTTGACAGCATCGGTCTCCAAGGCCTTTTTGAAGGCATCTGCCAGCGTATCTTTTACGTGCTGGGGCGCGTCGGTGCTAACCGCGAAGCCGATGGTCTGGCTGATAGGCAGGTATTCCCGGAGGTTCGGGTAGGTGTCAAAAGCAGATGGAATCGATCCTACGCCTTTCACTGACGACGCCTGTTCGACCAGCATGCCCAGTGGCCTCAGCTTGCCTGCTTTTAACAATTGCTGTTGCTCGGCCAGTGAGGTCACCACCACCGAGACTTCCCCGGTCATGGCTGCATTCTGGCCAGGCGCCGAACCCGGATAGGGAATGAAGTTGAGCTTGGCGCCACTGCCTTTCTCGAACGCAAGCAGGTTCAGGTGGTGAATCGAGCCAGAACCACCGGCCGCCGCTTTAATCGCTTTGGGGTCTTCTTGCGAGGCTTCGACCAGATCTTCCAGGCTTTCATAGGGCGAGTCGGCGTTCACTGACAGCACGTCTGGGGAGCCGCCAATGATGAAGGGAGACCAGATCTCAAAGGTCTTGTCCCAGCCACCCTGGACCGCTGCGGTTACGTTGGATTCGGAAAGCCCGACGAGTGTGTAACCGTCGGCGGCCTGGTTGCTGGCATAGCTCATGCCGATGGAGCCGGCAACACCACCGGGTTTATTGACCACATTGATCCGGGTGGGCAGAAACTTGCTCATTTCCGCCGTCACAACTCGGTTTGCGGTGTCAGTGCCGCCACCGGCGGACCAGACGACAACATCGGTAATGTCGCGGGTTGGGTAGTCCTCTGCTTTTGCCAGGCTGGCACCGAGGGTGAGTGACAGGCAAATGGCGGATGCCACTATTCTTCTCATGTTGATTCCTCCGCTAGTTGTTTTTATGCGCTTGAGGTTGCTGATTTACACTTTTGTTTCTTGAATCCCTTACTGCATGTGTTAATGTATACGTTAATATGTAAGGCGTCAATTATCCTATTACTTGTATCGTGTATTAGCGGGATTAAGTAAAGCCAATGATTGAAATCAAAGACTTGGAATTTGTAGGCCATTCCCTGAAGCGGCCTGAATGTGTGCTCACCCACCGCAGCGGATTGCTTTTTACTGCGGACTGGACGGGTAGTGGTGGCGTTTCAATTACTGATCCTGCCTCTTCTGAAATGCCGTTGAGGATACTCTCGAACCAGCAGGACTTCGTACTGCGACCCAACGGCATTGCCCTGGAGAACGACGGCAACCTGCTGGCGACCCATCTTGGTGAAAACAGCGGTGGTGTCTTCCGGCTGCATCCCGATGGTGGCCTTGAAGCGCTGGTCACTGAGGTTGAGGGCGTTGCCCTGCCGCCAACCAATTACGTGCATCTCGACCATAACCAGCGCCTGTGGGTGACCGTCAGCACCCGCTGCTGCCCAAGGGCTGACGCCTACCGTAAGGATGTGGCTGATGGTTTTGTGGTGTTGGCCAACAGTGATGGCAGCGACGCCCGTGTGGTAGCCGACGGACTTGGTTACACCAACGAATGCGTGATGCACCCGGATGGCAGCCGTCTCTTCGTGAACGAAACCTTTGCCCGCCGGTTGATCTGTTTTGACGTCAACAGTAGTGGCGATTTGGTGAACCGTCGGACCATCTGTGAGTTCGGTCCGGGTACTTTCCCCGACGGCATTGCGTTTGATGTGGCAGGCGGCATCTGGATCACCAGCATTGTCAGCAACCGGCTGATTCGGGTGACCGAGAACGGACAGCAGCAAATCGTCATTGAAGACGTCGATAGCGATTATCTGGCGGAAGTGGAAAACGCCTTTCAGAGCGGCACCATGGGGCGCCCGCACCTGGACAACATCAGGAGTCGACAGCTCGGCCATGTTTCCAGCATGGCCTTTGGCGGTCCGCAGTTGCGCCAAGGGTATCTCGGGTGCCTGCTGGGCAACCAGATAGCCACGTTCCGAGCTCCGGTGCAGGGCGTCGAACCCATCCACTGGAAGGCGTCACTGAAAAAACTACAACCATTCCTTGGCGACACCGCGGACGGTTAATCCAACCGCGTGGTTGCCCATGTTTCATGACTCACTACAACAAGACAGATAGAGGAAACCTGATGACCAACTCGAACCACTTTGATATTGCTGTTTTCCCTGGCGACGGCATTGGCGAAGAAATCATGGGCCCCTGCGTCGAACTTCTGGAGCGCGCGATTGCCTGTACTGACAAACTTGATGTCTCGTTCAGCAAATACGTAGCGGGTGCAGCGAGTTATCGGGACAGCGGTGAGGCATTGCCGAATGAGTCGATGAACAAGGCAGCAGAGGCTGATGCCATTCTGCTGGGCGCGATGGGCTTGCCCGATGTGCGTTATCCAGACGGAACTGAAATCTCGCCCCAGATCGATTTCCGGTTCAAGTTCGGGCTATATGCCGGTGTAAGGCCGGTGCGCACGATTCCCGGGTTGCGCCCGATTCTCAACAACCCGGCGGCCAGCGAACTGGACTTCGTCATTATCCGCGAATCCACTGAAGGCCTGTTTGCTTCCCATGGCAAAGGCGAAGTGATTGATGACGCCGAAGCGCGGGATACACTTGTCATCACCCGTGCGGTCAGCGAGCGCCTGTTTGATTTTTCGTTCGATCTCGGCCGCAAGCGCAAGGCACTGGGTAAACCCGGCCATGTCACCTGCGTTGATAAAGCCAACGTGTTCAAGTCCTTTGCGTTCTTCCGCAAGATATTCGAAGAGCAGGGAGAGCTGAATGCCGACCTGCAGCGCAGCCACATGTACGTCGATGCCGCTGCTCTTAACATGATTTCCCGGCCGTGGGATCTGGATGTAATGGTTACCGAGAACATGTTTGGCGACATTCTTTCTGATCTTGGTGCCGCCCTGATTGGCGGCATGGGGTACGCACCGTCAGCGGATATTGGCGATGACCACGCGGTATTCCAGCCCTGTCATGGCAGTGCGCCGGATATTGCAGGTAAAGGTGTGGCCAATCCGACCGCTATGTTCCTCTCTGGCGCGATGATGCTGGAGTGGCTGGGTGACAAGCATCAGTGCGCGGCCGCCGGTGAGGCTGGTCGGCTGGTGCGTGACGCAGTCGATGCTGCTTTCGCGGGCGGTCAGTTGGTCACTTGTGAGCTGGGCGGTGATGCCGGCACAAAACCGGTTTTTGACGCTGTTGCGGCGGCACTGGATAACATCATCAAAGCACGATCACACTAGTTTTCTGGCGGGGGCGGCAGTATGAATCCGATTCGATTGGCTGCGGTGGGTACCGGGTATTTCAGTCAGTTTCAGTATGAAGCCTGGTCACGTATTGGCGAAGTTGAGCTCGTCGCAGTCTGCAACCGTTCACTCGAAGGTGCGCAGTCTGTGGCTGACACCTACGGTGTTGCATCGTGTTATACCGATTTTGATCAAATGCTGACGGAAACCACGCCAGACATTGTCGATGTCATTACTCCGCCGGCGACGCATCTTGAGTTTATCCGGATAGCGGCGAACCGGGGCGTTAATGTTATCTGTCAGAAGCCGTTTTGTCGCTCGCTAGAGGAAGCGAGAGAAGCCGTGAACGTTGCTGAAACAGCCGGTATTTTTCTGGTGATACATGAAAATGTCCGGTTTCAGCCCTGGTATGCTGAAATGCGTCGCCAGACGGACGACGGCCGCTTGGGTGAGGTTTATCAGGGAAGCTTCCGGCTGCGGCCGGGAGACGGGCAGGGTAACGAGGCCTACTTGAATCGCCAGCCCTATTTCCAGCAGATGGACCGGTTTCTAATCCATGAAACCGGGGTACACTGGATTGACACATTTCGCTATCTGTTTGGCGAGGTAGCTTCTGTATTTGCTCAATTGCGCCGTTTGAACCCGGTCATCGCAGGGGAGGACAGTGGTTTGGTGATTTTCAACTTCACCTCTGGCGTACAGGCTGTTTTCGATGGTAATCGTTTGGCTGACCACAAGGCGGACAATCGCCGGTTAACCATGGGAGAAATGACGATTGAGGGGGCTCGGGGTGTCTTGTCGCTGTCGGGAGATGGCGATATCGCGTTTCGTCAAAATGGTGACAATTGCACCCAAGCTATCGATTACCCGTGGCAGAATATCAACTTTGGCGGGGATTGCGTCTATCTGCTCCAGCGTCACGTCGTTGACTCCTGGCTGGCCGGGAAAGCATTTGCCAACACGGGACGAGACTATCTCAAGAATCTTGAGATTGAACGTGCGATATACCAGTCTGCTGATCAGGGCTGTGTGATCGCGGTACATCATGAGGATAATTGTTGACGGAATGAACAACAAAGCTGCCACCAACACAGGGTCGTCGGCAGGGACAGGAGATAACAAGCTGTCGCTGCCAGAACGTGCCTATCGTGAAATCAAGCGTCGTATTCTCGACAACGAACTGGTATCCGGTACATTCAAGCTCGAGAAGGAGTTGGCGGAACTGCTCGACATGAGCCGTACCCCCGTGCGCGAAGCCATGATTCGGCTGGCCAATGAGGGCATGGTGGAGATCCGCCCTCGGCATGGTATGCGGGTGCTGCCGGTGTCCAAGCACGACATGATCGAAATCTATGACATCCTGACTGCGCTGGAAGCAGAGGCTGCAGAACTATTGGCCCGTAAAGGCATCAGCGACGAAGAGCTCTCGCAGCTGATGGCGGCGGTTGACGAGATGGACGAGGCCTTGTCCCGGAACGATCTTGATGAATGGGCGCAGGCGGACGAGCGTTTTCATCTGCGGCTGGTTGAATTCTGCGGTAATCGGAGGCTCGCCAGTATCGTCAACACCTACTGGGAACAGTCACATCGTGTGAGGCTATTGACGCTCAGGTTACGCCCGCCTCCCCATCGATCCAATGACGATCACCGAGCTGTGGTGGCTGCCATCAGAAAAGGCGATGCTGAGGCGGCGAGAAACCACCATCGTGATCATCGCACCAAAAGCGGTGCCATGCTGGTGGGTATTCTGGAAAAGCACGGATTGTCGTCTATCTAGTCATTTAAACAGGTGACAGGAGTTTCCAGTTCTTCTCCCGGTGCATGGAGCAGTTCCGGAGATCATCAAACATCATCCATCATGCCAATCTGCCTCGCCAGCCGCATGGCTTCGTTCTCCTCCATGGCGCGTAGGGATTCAGCGAGTTCTTTCGCTTCCGGAATCTCTGCCTTGCCGGCCAGGCTGTCATACAGGTCGATGAGTTGATCATGGAAGTCGAACACCTCTCGGACAATGCTGTCGAAGTCGAGACTGGCGTAATGATCATCGCAGGTGCGGTGGGTTTTGATGGCCTTGTGTTCGTCGTTCAGGTAGTCGTAGAGTCTTGTTTTCAGAGCCTTTGAATCGGCCTGTTTCTCGAACTCTGCCGTGATGCGCTCGAGTTCGGCCTCATGGTCCGACAGATACGTCAGCAGTGCCCGGGCTCGCTCCTCCTTGTTCTTTGTTGAGCACTCCGACAAACATCGGGACAGGTGGGCGTGGAGCTCGCGAGCCCACTCAATCAGGTCTTCAAAGCTTTTAATGTCCATTTGCCAGGCTCCTTATCCACATGGGTAATCGGAGAGCGGATGTGAATCGTCACTGCTCATTACTACTCATCACTACATCATCAGTACGAGAAGTCTAGCCGACATTGCTAAACTTGTCCGGTGACCCCCACGGCCTGATGAGATACCCTCTGGACGGTAAACCATCTGTGTACTCGCGAAATGGAAACGCCCATGGCAGAGCAACCCCCACTGGGAATCATTGAAGGCTTCTATGGCCCTTTGTGGAGCTGGGAAGAGCGTCGGCAGCTGGTTGCGGCACTGGCTCCCCATGGTTATCGGAACTATTGGTACGCACCCAAGGCGGATGCTTTTCTCAGGCGCCGGTGGAACGAGCCGCATCCGCAAGCGGAGGCCGATGAGCTGGCTGATTTCGCCCGGTTTTGTGGCAGTCACGGAGTCCGGTTCGGCATTGGCCTGAGCCCGTTCGAGGTGTTCAACAATTTCGATGACTCGGCGAAAACCGCGCTGACGCAAAAACTGGCAGCGTTTGATCAGTTGGGTATCACCGATCTGGCGATCCTGTTTGATGACATGAAAAGCGATACACCGGAACTGGCGGCCAGACAGGCGGAGATCATTCACTGGGTGGCAGAACGCAGTACAGCGGACCAACTGACCGTCTGCCCCAGCTACTACTCCGATGATCCGGTGCTGGACCGGGTGTTTGGTCCTCGTCCCGAGCATTACCTGGAAGATCTAGGCAAGGCACTGGACCCGTCCGTGCAGGTGTTCTGGACGGGCGAGGAGGTGTGTTCGCGGGAGATATCGCCGGGCCACCTGCAGCGTGTTTCAGAAGCGCTGGGGCGCAAGCCGGTGCTGTGGGATAACTACCCGGTGAACGACGGTGATCGTATGTCCCGGCATCTTCACCTGCGGGCATTCACCGGCCGGCCGGCGGCCAACGGCCCGTACCTCTCGGGCCACGCCATTAATCCCGCGTTACAGCCAACGCTCACTGCGATTCCGGCCATCACCCTGGCCCGTAGCTATGAACAGGGGCCCGGCTACCAGTATGGCAAGGCCTTCCAACTGGCCGCCGAGGAAGTGTTGGGCAAAGAGTTGGCGCAGCAGGTACAGGCCGATCTGCTCCTGTTGCAGGATGCCGGCTTGCACAGGCTCAGTACCGAACGCCATCAGGCGCTGACGGAATGTTATGGCCACTTTGATCACCCGGCCGCCAGGGAAATCCTGCATTGGCTGGCTGGCCGCTATCAGGTTACCGATGAAATGGTGCAGACCCAGTAACTGGCGGCAGTCGCCTAATTTAGATAATACTCAACCGTAGTCACTACCCTAACGGTTTTTATCGGCTGCTGGCCCTCGCTGACGCCGGGGGCCTGGTCGCGGGCCAGGATCTGGAACACGCCCTGATTGGCGCGGCGCAGGTTCCCCAATTCAGTTTTTGCATCCCTGGCAAACTGTGCGGCGGCCTCGCGGGCGGCGGCGGTGGCCTCGGCAATCATCTCGGGTTTGATGTCGTTCAACCGGTTAAACAGGTAAGTCGGCCCGCCTGGGCCATAATCGGATGACAGAATGACGCCGGAATCCACCAGTTCACTGACAGACTGCGCGGCCTGGCGAATGCGATCGATGTCGTCGCTGCGAACCATCAGGGTCTGGTTGATGATGAACTTCTGGCCGTTGCTTTCCTGGTAGGGATTGGCGCGGGTGTCCGTAACGTCCAGGCGTTGCAGTTCCACTGCGTCTGTGTCGATGGCTTGCAGCTTGAGGAAGGCCATAATGGCTTCGCGGCTGCTGCGGGCCTTCTCGCGGGCTTCGTCCAGGCTGTTGCCGGTAGCGACGAAACGCAGGGGCCAGAGTGCGAGGTCCGCCTGCACCTCCCGTTCCGCAACGCCCTTGACGGTGACGAAACGGTCTCCGGTGCGTAGCCCGGTCAGGCCGTTGGCGATGAGTGACGCGGAAACAATGGCGGCAATCGCCAGGATCAGGGTAGACAGAATTTTCATCACGGCGTCCTTGTGTGTGGATCTGGCGGATACCATCGCCGCAAATACCGGGGGCGTCAAGCGCCCCCGGAGGGGAGGTCTGCTAAGAGGAGGCGGTTGCCACCTCGGCCTTGCCGGTCTTGATCATGGCGTAGCCAAACCCGATTACCAGCGAACCGATGGCAATGGCGGCCACATAGGGCAGTACTGTGCTTACCGCGTTGGGAATGGCGAGCACGAACAGACCGCCATGGGGTGCCATGAGCTTGACAGTGAACAGCATGGACAGGGCGCCCGTGATGGCGCCCCCCACCATGCACACCGGAATCACGCGCAGTGGGTCTTTGGCCATGAAGGGGATCGCACCTTCGGAGATAAAGCACAGCCCCAGTACGAAGGAGGCCCGCCCGGCCTGCCGTTCGGCCTCTGCAAACTTGGCGCGGGCAATAAAGCTCGCCACACCCATGCCGATGGCGGGCACCATGCCCGCGGCCATGATCGCCGCCATGGGGGCCGAACCACCGCTGCCTTCCGAGAGTAAACCGACACCGAAGGTATAGGCGGCCTTGTTCACCGGCCCACCCAGGTCAAAGCACATCATGGCTCCGAGAATACCGCCCAGCAGGATGGCGTTGGTGGTGCCCATGCCTTCCAGGAAGTTGGTCAGCCCATCCATCAGGGCGGCGGCGGGTTCGCCGATCACGTAGATCATGGCCAGGCCGGTGACCAGGCTGGCCAGCAGCGGAATGATCAGGATGGGTTTGAGGGATTCGATGCTCTCGGGCATTGGCAGCTTCTGGCTGATGAAACGGGCGACGTAGCCCGCCAGGAAGCCCGCGATGATGCCGCCCAGGAAGCCTGCGCCAAGGGTGCTGGCCAGGTAGCCGCCAATCATTCCCGGCGCCAGGCCCGGCCGGTCGGCGATGGACCAGGCGATATAGCCGGCCAACAGGGGAATCATCAACTGGAAGGCGGTGCCGCCGCCGATCTGCATCAACGCGGCTGCCAGGGTGCCCTCCTCTTCAAACGCGTCAATGCCGAACACGAATGACAGGGCGATCAGCAGGCCGCCGGCTACCACCATGGGCAGCATGAAGGATACGCCCGTCAGCAAATGCTTGTAGGGGCCGCGTTTCTCGCCACCACCTCCTGAGGTCGCTTTTTTCTGGCCTTCCTCGACAGAGGCATTGGTCATGGCGTCATCAATGGTGGGCCCCGGTTTTTTCAGGGCGCTGCCGGTGGACGTGCGCCAAAGCCGCTTGCCGGCAAAACGGCTGGGGTCGACTTCGATATCACAGGCCAGGATCACCAGATCCGCCGCCTCGATTTCCTCGGCGGTCAGCGGATCCTGGGCACCCACGGAGCCCTGGGTTTCCACGCGGATCTGATGGCCAGCCGCGGTCGCGGCGGCGGTCAGGGCTTCTGCCGCCATAAACGTGTGGGCGACACCGGTGGGGCAGGCGGTGACGGCGACAATGCGTTTGCCTGCGCTACCTGAGGTGGCAGGCTCGGGCTGTGAAGCCTCTGTTGGTTGATAGGGCTCGGCCTGCTTTTCGGCCTGGTCCAGAATCGACGCGGGATCGGGCAGGGCGGCCGTTACCGGGACCTGATAGAGGCGTTTGCCGGCGTAGGCGTTCAGGTCCGTTGGTGTTCCTGTTGCGGCAACGACCAGGTCCGCCGAGGCGATGACATCCTCGGGCAGGGACGACAGTGGTTGCTGCGGGCTGCGAATGTCTGTTCTGGCTTCCCAGCCCTTTTGCTGCGCGGCCCTTTCCAGGGCCCGGGCCGCCAGGAAGCTGGTGGCCACGCCCTGAGGGCAGGCGGTTACAATGATCAGTTTCATGATGGCATCTCCCCATTGTTGTTGTGCCCGGGTCAGGGGGTAAAGAGATTGACGCGGGTTTGCTGAATCAGTTGGATAAAGTCGTCGGCCATTGGATCGCCAACGCCAATGTGTCGAACGCACTCGGCCGACAGCGCGGTGGCGGTTGACAGCACCTGTTCCGGGTGATGACGTTCGAGCAAGCCGTGAATCATTCCGGCCAGCAAAGTGTCGCCGGCGCAGACCGTGCTCGTGGCGGTCACGGGCGGTGGCAACGCCTGCCAGTTGCCCTTCGGCGACAGCCAGAGCACGCCTTTCTCGCCCATGGAAATCACCACATTGGCGATGCCGGTGGCCTGAAGTGAGCGGCCTGCCTCGGCGATGGCGTCCAGGCTCTCCAAAGGGTGCCCGGCCCATTCGGCCAGCTCTTCCGTATTGGGCTTGATGCCGTCTGGCAGCGCCTTAAGCCCGGCTGTGAGGCCTGCGCCGCTGGTATCCAGCCACACCGGGATGTCTGCTTCGCGAGCCAGGGTGACCAGTTCCGCCAGTGCCTCGGGCGGAAAGCCGCCGGGCAGGCTGCCAGCAATGGCAACGGCATCGAACCTGTTCTTCAAGTTACCCAGGCGTGCCTTTAATCGGTCCAGGGCATCCGCGGGTACGTCAAATCCGGGCCCGTTCAGATCGGTCACACGACCATCGCCCTCGGCAATTTTCACGTTGATGCGATTCTGCCCGGGGATGCGGACAAAGTGGTCTGCCAGGATGTCAGACGAGAACAGGCGGTCGAAGGGCGCGGCGTTGATGTCTCCCAGCAGTCCGGACACGGTCACGGTATGGCCGAGGCGTGACAGCACACGGCCCAGGTTAATGCCTTTGCCGGCAGCCTCCAGACGTGTGGACCGAGAGCGGTTCACGTTACCCAGCCGGATTGAGTCGGTCTCGGCATTTAGGTCCAGCGCCGGGTTCAGGGTGATGGTGAGTACCCGGGCCATTACAGTGTCTCCAGGGCGTCGCGCACTTCGGCTGCGGTGGCCTTGCCCAGCGCCAGTTTCGCCTGTTCACGGGCGTGTTCGCGGCTAAGCCCGCGGATACAGGCTTTGACCAGTGGCACTCGCCGGCTGGTCACCGACAGCTCGTCCACATCCAGGCCCAGCAGTACCGGAATAGCCTGTGGGTCGGAGGCCAGCTCGCCACAGATACCCACCCAGCGTTGGTGAGCATGGGCGGCTTCGACGGTCATGCGGATCAGTTGCAGTACCGAGGGGTGCAACCCGTCGGACTCGGCCGAAAGCTGGCCGTGGCCACGGTCGATAGCCAGGGTGTACTGGGTGAGGTCATTGGTGCCTACCGAGAAGAAATCCACTTCCGGTGCCAGGGTGTGGGCCAACAGGGCACAGGAGGGCACTTCAATCATCACGCCCACCTGCAGGCCCTGGCAGGGAATCTCGGCGCGGACCCGTTCGACGATGGCCTTGGCCGCGCGAAACTCTTCCAGGTCCTTGACCATGGGAAACATGATTCGCAGTGGGCGGTTGTCGGCAGCCGTCAGCAGCGCGCGCACCTGGGTTTCGAGGATTTCCGGTCGGGTCAGCGACAGGCGAATACCGCGCAGCCCAAGGAAGGGGTTGTCCTCGTGGGGAAGGGGCCAGTAATCCAGGGGCTTGTCACCACCCACATCGAGGGTGCGTGCGACCAGTGGCAGGCCGTTGAGGGCGTCGAAGGCATGGCGATATTCCTTCACCTGGGTGTCCAGGTCAGGCGCGTCCGGATGCTCCATGAAAATGAATTCGGTGCGCAGCAGGCCAATGCCATCGGCGCCCCGGTCGACCGCATCCGGGGTGTGGGCGGTGTTGCCAAGGTTGGCGCATACGTCGATGGTGTGGCCATCGGTGGTGGTGGCTGGCTCGTTCCGGCACTCGTGGGCGTCTGCCTGCAGGCGGGTGAGTTGGTCCAGGCGCCGGTCAATGCGGTCGCGGCGCTCGGCGCCGGGGTTGGGCACCAGGCAGCCACGTTCGCCGTCGACCACCAGGTCCGTTCCGTCGCTGATGGTCAGGATACGATCACCAGCCCCGACCACGGCAGGGAGCCCCAGCGCCCGAGCGAGGATGGCGCTGTGGGATGTGGCGCCACCACGGGCTGTGATCAGGCCACGAACGCGTTGGGTGTCCAGCCTTGCCACATCGGAAGGGCCCAGGTCGTCCGCCACCAGTACATAGGGTTCGTCCGGCGGTGTCGGCATGGCCACCCCGCAGAGGTTGGCCAGCACGCGCCGGCCAACATCCCGCAAATCTGCCGCCCGTTCGGCCAGCAGCCGGTCCGCCAGTGCTTCCTGGGCCCGGGCTGCGGTATCGATAGCGTGCCACCAGCCGGCTTCGGCGGACGCGCCTTCGTTAATGGCTTCCAGGGCGGCCTGGTAGAGATCGTCATCCTGTAGCATTTCCACATGCACCGACAGAATCGGTGCTGCCTCACCGCCTTCGGCCTGGCGAATCAGCGTGCGCAGTTGTCCGTCGGCTTCGTCGATGGCACGGCCCAGTCGGCTGGTCTGTTCACCGGCATCGCTGGCGGTGGCGGAGTAGTCCAATGTTGGCTGGCGCATGACGAAGGCGGGTGCCAGAGCCAGGCCCGGTGAGGCGGCGACCGCTTTCAGGGGTTCGTCATCGGTCAGAGGTTCGGGTTCCGGCTCGGCAGGCGCCGGCTGGCTCTGTTGTTGTCGAAGCGGGGAGACGGTTTCTCCGAGCCCGTCATTGATGGCCTGGCAAACGGCTTCTACCGCCTGTTCGGCGTCGTCGCCGGTTGCGGATATGATCAGGGTTTGCCCCCTGCGGGCACCGAGGCCGATGATCCGGGTGAGACTGGTCGCTGATACCGAATTGCCATCGCCGTCCTCCAGGCGGATGCGAATGTCTGCCTTGTGCTGACGGGCTTCCTGTACCAGTTGTTTGGCGGGCCGGGCGTGTAGGCCATGGGTATTCAGCAGGCGCACCCGGTCGCTGACCGCATTGGCCTGCTCACCGGAAAGCCGGGAAAGTACAGCATCCACGGACTGGCTTTCCAGGGGGATGTTCTGGGCCAGGAAATTATCGATACGTTCCAGCAATTCGCGGCAGTCGTCGCCAGGGCCCGCCAGGCAGAAAACGCCGGCGAGGTCGTCACGGGGTTCTTTGGGGGTTGCCAGTGCCAGCGCAGGTCGGATACTGCCAACGCTGTGGTGAACCAGCCAAAACCCCTGGCCCAGCCCCACGGGTGGCTGGCTGACAATTTCTTTCATAAAGCTGGCGTCGACACAGCTCAACCCCTGTAGTCGGGCAGCAGCGCTGATGGCCAGTTCGCTGGTGGTCCGGGTGTTAACACCCAGGCAAAGGGTCTGAGCGTCGCATTTTGGCATCACTGGCTCCTTCGACAATAGGGATACCAGCGCCTCGGTGTCATCGGCCTCGGCCAGTTTCTGCGACAGGCCGGGTTTGTCCAGTACGCGGGTCAGGTGGCGCAGGATATCCAGATGCTCATCCGACTGGGCCGCAATGGCGACCAACACATGCACAGTGGCGTTGTCATGCCAGGTAACGCCGCCGGGAAACTGCAGCACGCGGATGCCGGTGCTGGTGACCGCCTCGCGGCTTTCCGGTGTGCCGTGGGGGATGGCAATGCCGTTGCCAAGGACGGTGGAGGACTGTTGCTCCCTGGCCAGCATGCCCGCGTGGTAGTCGGGAGTGGTCCGGCCTGCATCCTGCAGTTCCTGGCTGGCCTGGTTCAGGGCATCCCGCCAGTCGGTTGCAGTGCAGCCCAGGCGGATATCATTGGCTGTTAGCGTCAGCATGTGGGGAGCCTCGCCTTGTTGTTGTGAATACCAGTAAAATCTGGGTTGCTGAATCGTGTCAGCAAACATAGAATGAATCATGAAACAGATGTGATCAGAAATCAAGCAATCTGTGCCCAGGAGGACTCGGCCCCATGACCCTTGCAGAACTTGCCCGCCTGGCGGGGGTGTCCCGCACCACCGCCAGCTACGTGATCAATGGCCAGGGGCCGGCCCGCCGGATCAAGCCGGCGACTATCGAAAAGGTGATGGCGGTTGCACGGGACAACCACTTCCAGATCGACCCGCAAGCCGCGTCGCTGCGTGGTGGGGCCAGCCGCACCCTGGGGTTTATCCTGCCGGACCTGGAGAACGCCAGTTACGCCCGCCTGGCCAAATTGCTGGAGCAGGGTGCCCGTGCCCGGGGCTATCAATTGCTGATTGCCGGCTCCGGGGATGACCCGGATACCGAGCGCGAGCTGGCGCGTTCTCTCAAGGCAAGGCGATGCGATGCCCTGATCGTTGCGAGTGCCCTGCCACCGAATGACCCCTTCTACCAAGAGTTGCAGCAGGAAGACCTGCCGGTGATCGCGGTGGACCGATCGCAATCACCGGGTGTGATCAGTTGCGTGGTCAGCGACAATCGCAAGGGCGCAGCCACACTGGCCCGTTCAGTGCTGGAACCGGGCACCGGGTCGGTGGTCTGGCTTGATGCGGTGCCGGCGCTGGCGATGACACGGGAGCGCCGCGAGGGCTTTGAGGAGGTGGCTCGGAGTCGCAGTGGACAATGGGCGGTCTACAGCGGTGAACGCTATGACCGAGCCTCCGGCGCCCGACTGATGCAGCAGGTGCTGGCGGATCAGGGGCTTCCGGATGCGTTGATTACCGCCTCGTACACCCTCTTACAAGGGGTGCTCGACGTGCTGCTGGAGCAGCCGGGAGGCTTGCCGCAGTCCCTCAGAATGGCTACCTTCGGAGATGACCGGCTGCTGGATTTCCTGCCGGTCAAGGTTCACTCGTTACCCCAAAAACACGAAGCCATTGCCGAGGCAACGTTGGACCGGGCGCTGGCTGCCATCGCAGGTCACGGCGAGCCGGAAACCGTTATTATCAACCGCTCGCTGAAGCGGCGACGCTGAGGCAATGGCCGGGAGGTTTCCATGGCACAGGTTGAACTGAACGGAAAAACTGTGGAATGCGTTCGTGGCGACATCACCCGCCAGGATGATCTGGAAGCAGTCGTTAACGCCGCCAATGCCCAATTGATGTCCGGGGGCGGTGTCGCAGGCGCGCTCCATGCGGCGGCAGGGCCAGGGCTGGCTGAAGAGTGCCGGCCCATGGCACCGATCCGCCCGGGTGAGGCGGTGATTTCAGGGGCGCATAACCTGCCAAACCAGTACGTCGTCCACTGCCTGGGGCCCGTTTACGGTGTGGATGAACCTTCCGATCACTGGCTGGCGGAATGCTATCGCAATGCCCTTGAGTTGGCAGACAGTAAAGCAATTGAATCCATAGCGTTTCCCGCCATTTCGGCAGGGGCTTTCGGTTACCCGGTAGAAGGGGCTGCAGAGGTTGCCATAGCGACGGTCAGGCAGGTATTGCCGCGTCTGGGAAGGGTTAGGTATGTGCGCTTCGTGCTTTTCAGCGCAGCGGACGAGGCGGTTTTTTCCCGCGCTATGGGGTCGGCTTTCGCAAAGGCTGGTGAGGCCTAGTCACAGGTTGTTCCAGGCATATTCCGGAACGCATCCATCATCGCTTTGTGTCCCCGTTCTTCGTCCCGGTACTCCGGGGGCAGCGGTAGCAGGAAATAGAGATAGTCGCCCTTGTTTTGGTTACCGGTGAGCGGTAGTTCGTCACCGTCGGGCTGCGCTTCCATAAAAACCGGGCTTATAACCGCTACAGACAGCCCGGGGTTTCGCTGCAAAAGGGCCTCTACCGTGCCCAGGCGCTCCTCGCTGTGAAAGGTGCCCGTCAGGTGAATGACCTGGTGCTCGGGGTGGCGTTCCCTTGCGGCCAGTATCCGGCTTGCCATGGTGTTGTCCCGCAGCAACTGGGCGTGATAAGTGTTCTGCAGTCGCTCATTGTCGGCGGTGCCATGCCGGCCGCCCATGGTGCCAAAGAATTTTTCCCGGTAGGCTGCGCTGCCTGCGAAGGGCGCGTCTGGGATGTGGCGTTTCCGAGCTGCGTTCAGGTCCGCCAGATACTCGGGCCCCTCGCGTCCCACGCAGCGAACGATATCACCCGGAGCGTTTGCGGCGATGACCGGCAGGCCCTGGCGACGAGCAAATTCCACCAGCGGTCTGTAGGCGTATTGGTAGATAGGCCAGGCGCCGGCATCCTCGACCAGTTCCATTTCGCCAATGTCGCCGGCCAGGTAGCGGTCCAGCACCGGCTGCCGGTCCACCTCGAACTGTTCCATGGATAACAACTGTTCAGGGCGATGCTGGTACAGATGAGCCTGCAGGCGGGATTGGAGCAGGTGAGCGCCCTGGTGGCCGTGATATTCGCCAATCATGACCACATCCTGTTCCGCAAGTCGCTCGGCCAGTTGCGGTATGGAAACCGCCGTGCCGGATACGGCCTCGACCACGGGGGCATGATAGTGGGTTTGTGGTGGCGCCGGTTCCGGTGTTGGTGCCAGCAGGGAGCAGCCCGTCATCAGCGGGATGACAGCAAGTGACAATGTGATCGGCGCATGGGACATGAAAAACCGGCCAGTCTTGCAGCCGCTCAGGGCCGCGTTGGAGAACTTGATAGACATCTATACGATGCTGCGGATTGCGTAGCCAGTCAATTGTTCGTGAACGAGCGTGCTATAAGGCACCGCTCCGGTTTTATTCCATACGTTCTGCGCTATGCTACCGACATTCCCCATCTTGCCAGAAGGACGATCATGATCCCCTTTCGTTTTGTTGACCGCGTGAAGTTCATCGTTGAGCGCCAACTCGTAAAAGGTGCGGGCTTTCAGTTGTTAGTGGTGGGTGTCTTTATAGGCATCATTTCGCTTGTTGGCGGGCTGCTGGTGATCCCCCTTGGAACGCCTTTTGAAGATGTCGGCGATGCCATCTGGTGGGCTTTTTTGCGGCTGACGGACCCGGGCTATCTCGGAGACGATGTGGGTAACTGGCAGCGGTTTGTGTCCACCATTCTCACCGTCAGCGGTTATGTGGTTTTCATGGGCACGCTGGTGGCGATCCTGACGCGCTGGTTGATCGCCAAGATGACCGACCTGGAGCGGGGGCTGACCCCGGTTACCCTGCGAAACCACATCGTAGTTCTGGGCTGGACCAGCCAGACCTTACCGCTGCTGGGCGAGTTGTTGGGGTCATCAGGGCGCATGCGCCGTTTCCTGGAAAAACGTGAAACCAACCGCTTACGCCTGGTGGTGCTTTCCGAGCATGCCTCGGCGGCCCAGGTGCATGAGTTGCGCGACGAGCCCGGTATCGGGCGCAAGTCTCGCCAGATCATCCTCCGTGCCGGCGCTGCCATTCAGCCGGATGCCTTGCAGAGGGTAGCCTGCCTGGATGCCGCGGCTGTCATAGTGCCCAGTGCCTCCCATCAGGCGGGCAGCCTGGTGACATCGGACGTGGAGACCGTGAAGGCGTTGCTGTCCATTGCTGCTCAGGCACGACACCTGGGGGCATCACTGCCCTTTGTCATTGCCGAGATACAGGATGTGCGCAAGCTCCCGGTGATTGAGCGCGCCTATCCCGGAGAGGTGGAGGTGGTTGCCGGCGATGCCACCATAAGCCGGCTAATGGTGCAGAACATCCTCCATCCGGGGTTGTCGGAAATTTACAACGAACTTCTGACCGCCGGTGAGGGTTGCGAAATCTACATCCGGGGTGGCGATGCCCTGGCGGGACTGTCCCTCGGAGAATTGGCCTCTCTGCGGCCCCAGGCAATTGTGCTGGGTATTCTGAAGCGGTCGGGCAAGGCCTGGATGGTGAGGATGCCGGCGTCGTCAGACACGGTGATTGAGGCCGGGGACCGGGTTGTCATGATGGCCAGGGACTACACCGAAACCGAGTCGGATTCGAAGGTGCCGCCGCTGCCGGTTATCACTCGAGGTGAACCCGCAAGCCGGGCTGTCTCGCTTTCAGGCGGGGTTCACCGGATTCTTGTGCTGGGATGGAATCGCCGGGTGCCAAGCCTGATCGATGAGTTTTCCAGCTACAGCCAACGGCGGTTCGAGGTGGATCTCGTTTCGGTAGTGCCTGCCAAGGAGCGGGAACAGGAAATTGACCGTTACCTGGGGGGGCAGCGGGACGTGATCTGCCGCCATATCGAAGCGGATTACATGGTGGAAGGCGAGTTGAGGCGGGTTGGGCCGCTCAACTATGACTCCATTATGTTGTTGAGCAGTGATCGTCTGGCGTCCGGCGAGGAAGCTGACGCCCGTGCCATGGTGGGTTACCTGCAACTGGAAGACCTGTTGAGTGAGGGTGATAGGCGCCCGCAACTGATCATGGAACTGAGCGACCCGGACAATCGAAATCTGTTAATGGGCCACCAGAGTGAAATGCTGATCAGCCCAATGATCATCAGTCACGTGCTTGCTCAGGTCGCCCTGCGGCGGGAGCTGAGGGTGGTGCTGGATGAGCTGTTTACGGTGGGCGGTGCTGAGGTGCAGTTCCGGGATCCCCAGAACTATCCTTTGCCTGCCAGCGCGGATTTTCAGGTACTGGAGAAAACGGTCGCTGCGGAAGGAGAAGTGGCGCTGGGCATATGGCGCGCGCAGCCCGACTCGTTGGGGCGGCATCTGGCGCTGAGCCCGCCACGGGACGAGTATCTTGACCTGAATAGCGCTGATCGGCTCGTTGTTCTTTGCAATGCGTGAGGGAAGATGTCTTCATTCATACAAAAAATGCCGAATATAGATAATATAAATTTCAATTATAAAATCAAAGCCACTAAAGTAACCCTCAATGTCAGCGGTCTGGTTATTTTTTGAACGGACGCTGGCTCGCTGAAGTCGCTTTTATGCTTCATAAAAGAGCACCTCAAACCTTAGAAACAGGACTGAGACCATGCCATACGCAAAAGACGTTGACGCCATCGCTTCCCTGCTGAAGCAAAACCCGACCTGGAACGCCATCAAGCCCGAGCACGCGGCCCGCATGCGCGCCCAGAACAAATTCAAGACTGGTCTGGACATCGCCAAGTTCACCGCGAAAATCATGCGCGAAGACATGGCGAACTACGACAAGGACACGGCTCAGTACACCCAGTCCCTGGGTTGCTGGCATGGCTTCATCGGTCAGCAGAAGCTGCTGTCCATCAAGAAGCACTTCGGTACCACCAAGCGTCGTTACCTGTACCTGTCTGGCTGGATGGTTGCGGCCCTGCGCTCCGAGTTTGGCCCGCTGCCTGACCAGTCCATGCACGAGAAGACCGCTGTATCTGGTCTGATCGAAGAACTGTACACCTTCCTGCGTCAGGCGGATGCCTGGGAACTGAACCACCTGTTCCGCGCCCTGGAAGAAGCTCAGAACGCTGGCGACAACGCCAAGGCTGACGAGCTGATCAAGCAGATCGACAATCACGAAACTCACGTTGTGCCGATCATCGCCGACATCGACGCTGGTTTCGGTAACGCCGAAGCAACGTACCTGCTGGCCAAGCAGATGATCGAAGCAGGCGCTTGCTGTATCCAGATCGAGAACCAGGTGTCCGACGAGAAGCAGTGTGGCCACCAGGACGGCAAAGTGACCGTTCCTCACGCCGACTTCCTGTCCAAGATCAACGCTGTACGTCTGGCTTTCCTTGAGCTGGGTGTGGACGACGGTGTGATCGTTGCCCGTACTGACTCCCTGGGCGCTGGCCTGACCCAGAAGATCGCTGTGACTGAAGAGCCGGGCGACCTGGGCGACCAGTACAACAGCTTCATCGACGGTGAAGTGATCGAGAAGGCTGAAGACATCAACAACGGCGACGTTGTGATCAAGCAGAAAGGTCAGCTGGTTCGTCCCAAGCGTCTGGCATCTGGCCTGTTCCAGTTCAAGCCTGGCACTGGCGAAGACCGTGTGGTTCTGGACTGTATCACCAGCCTGCAGAACGGTGCTGACCTGCTGTGGATCGAAACCGAGAAGCCCCACGTTGGCCAGATCGCTGCCATGGTTAACCGCATCAAGGAAGTGGTTCCCGATGCCAAGCTGGTTTACAACAACAGCCCGTCCTTCAACTGGACCCTGAACTTCCGTCAGCAGGTATTCGACGCGTGGAAAGAAGAAGGCAAGGACGTATCTGCCTACGAGCGCGCCGACCTGATGAATGCCAAGTACGACGAAACCGACCTTGGCAAGCTGGCCGATGAGTGGACTGCCAACTTCCAGCGTGACGGGTCACGTGAAGCCGGCATCTTCCACCACCTGATCACTCTGCCGACTTACCACACGGCTGCTCTGTCTACCGACAACCTGGCCAAGGGCTACTTCGGTGACGAAGGCATGCTGGCCTACGTTGCAGGCGTTCAGCGTAAGGAAATCCGTCAGGGTATCGCGACTGTGAAGCACCAGGACATGGCCGGTTCCAACATCGGTGATGACCACAAAGAGTTCTTCGCGGGTGACGCAGCTCTGAAGGCTGGCGGTAAAGACAACACCATGAACCAGTTCTAAATAACGGTTCGGTTGTTGTTCCCGGGCTTGCCCGGGACCTGCCACAAAAAAAGCCCTGCCGGGATTCCGGCAGGGCTTTTGTCGTTTAAGGGGGTAAGGGCCATGGGGATAGGGAGTGGAATTCCTTAGTGGCGTTCACTCAGCTTCTTGCGGGTTTCCAGGCGACCTTCCCGACGGATTTCGGCGTTGTTGAAGCGGCGTTTCTCGTCGTCGGTTTCCGGCTCTACCGCAGGCACGTCCACGGGATTGTCGTTCTCGTCCAGCGCCACGAAAGTGAAAAATGCGGAAAGGATATGTCGGGATTCTCCGGTGTAGCTGTTTTCCGCTTCCACCCGAGCTCCGATTTCCATGGATGACCCCCAGCTGCGGTTCAGGGCAAGGCTGAACAGCAGGGTATCGTTGCCCTTGGCGGGCGCGCGGAAGTGAATGGAGTCCACCGCTGCCGTGACGCAGACATGGCCGGAGTGTCGTTCCGCCACCACCAGGGCCAGACGGTCGCACTTGGCCATAATCATGCCCCCGAACACCGTCTGATGTGCGTTCATGTCATTGGGAAAAACCTTGTAGACATGTTTGTCGATGGCAGAGGCCGCAACCGGCCTGGTGGGTCTGGATGGCATCGTGTGTGCTCCCTGTGATGAACGTATCGCTACTATACCGATCAGGGCGTCTGTTTAAAGCGTTCGATGCGATCGCCCGTTTCCGGATGGCTCGACAGCATGTCGCGAAGGCTGTCCCACCGGCTAGTGCCTTCCTCGGCCTCTGAGGAACGGTCCTCGCCATGAGCAGCCATCAGGCGCTCCATGATGGTAACGAAGTGGGTCGGGTCCAGGTCGTGGTCCGTCATTGCTTTCAGGGCATAGGCGTCGGCCTCCCGTTCCATGTCACGGGAGTAGGACAGGCTCATCATGACCGCCGGAACCACTACGGTTGCGTCGGAAAACGCAGACAGGTCACCGGTCATCATCACGATCAGCCAGAAAGTCAGTGACGATTGCACCATGCCTTTCATGCCATGGTTATGGGCGACATGGCCGATTTCATGGGCGAGGATAGCGGTCAGTTCGTTATCATCTTCGGCGAGGTTCACCAGATCGTCCGTGAAGATCATCGTGCCATCCGGCAATGCCATGGCGTTGGCGCCGATGGCGGGAGACGAGCGGAAAATCACTCTCAGGTCTTTGCCCGCCACTGGCGTCAGGAAAGGCTCGAAGTGGGCCTGCAACGCCTGTTGGCGTTCCTCCGACAGCTCAGAAGGTTCAAGCCAGGTGCTGTCCAGCGTGGTGAGTGTGGAGTCGCCAACCTGCTCCGCTATGCTGTTCGGGAGTGCATTGGCCACGGCCTGGGCCGCCCAGGGCACGCCCCAGACAAACGCAGCGCCGGTGGTCGCAATCGTGACGACGACCGCAACCAGAATCAGCCCCAGGTGATTCTCCAGCGCGTGTAGCAGCCGATTGCCACGCCCCCGCCGGGATTGCCGGCTAAGCTGATCCACCGCGGCGTTGTCTTCGGTTTCAAAGACCCCATCGTCAGGCAGGTGGAGGTAGCGGGGGGTGTTGCCAATCCGTGGCGATATGGTCACATCGTCGTGCGCGAGGCGCAGTCGGGTGTCTCCCGCATCAACGATGATCACGCCAGCGGCGGAGCGCAATACTGCGCCCCGCCGGCTGGAGTCATTACCTGAATAGAACTGGCCTTCGATCGTGACTTCAGATGGCGGCGAAGTCGACATCGAAGGCATCTCCCAGTTCCTGTCCCAACGCGCTGGTGCGGTTCTGCTCGGCCGCAACGAAGTGGTTCAGGTCACCGCTGACCATCATGGCCGTGCAGGAAGCCCGATACCTTGCCATGCGCACCTTGGCCCAGGGGGTGAAAAGGCCAAGGGTGAGGACTACGAAGAAACTGTTGGACAGGTAAATCCATACCATTTGCAGCGGTTGCAGGCGGGATTCAAAGCCGTGACGGTCGAGGTGGACGGCATTGAGGAAGAGGTTTGAAATGCCCGCCATGAAATAGCCGAACAGTGTCAGGTAGCCAGCACCGGCAATGATCGACCCGACGGTAAAGCCGACATAGCGCATGGCGAGGAACGCCGCAACACCGAAGGCAATGGCGATCAGCAGGCCTTTTCCGAAGAAACGGTAGTAGGATCCGGTATCGGCTTTGAGCGCGAACTCGGTGGTGCCGTATCGGCTGCCGTTAGCGATGAATTCGTGGGTTTTCTTCATCACCAGTGGGGTAAGCAGCAACAGGGTCAGCATGTTCAGCAATGGCCACACAAACGCCACCATGAAAGCCTGGCCATAGCGGCCCTGAAAGTCGAAGCGGATGTTGCGGTAGGCACTGTTGACGGCATTGAACCGCAGCGAGCGCACCATGATCCAGGGTACGAGGGGGATAAATGCGATGGCAAAGACCACGGCAGCTTCAACATACATCTCGGAAAGCACCACGTAGACAACCAGGACAGCCAGGGCAATCAATCGACCTTTGAGGATAGTGATCGGGCTGGCCAGGTACTGGAAACTGGCTCCATCGAGTTTGGTGTTGCCGTAGAAGTATTGATTGTTACGCACTGTGGCCCAGGCCGAATAAATGCCAAGGGTGACAATGGTCAGCAGGATGTTGACGATCCAGATTCCAAAATACTCGCGGCCGTTGCCGGTGAACTCCAGCGGTGTCTCCCGTTGTGGACCGGTCGGGGTGGCCGTTGCTGGCTCGTCGTCTGACGACGCTGGCGGTTGGGCGCCGGCGGTTTCCAATTTGGGGTTTACTGCAGCGGCGGGCTGTTTCGCAATTTGCACTTCGGCACCAGCTTTTGTCAGTCGCTCCTGGTAAACCAGGGCGTCCGCGTGACTGAGACCGGACTTGAGTGTCTTGGTGGCACCGCTGAAAAGGCTTGCAGTACGTTCGTCGGAGATCCGAAACAGGGCTTGTACATTTTCCCTGACTTCTGCGTCGTCGAATCCTTCGAGAATCCGCCCGGCAAACGTTATCTGATAGAGTTCGTTGTGGAGTTCCTTGGTCATGACGTCCCTTGTACCTGTTGTTCCCTGATGGGGTGTTCATGTCACCCGTTGTAATCGAAAGATGGTGCTGCGCTCGTAAAAGACCGCTACGGGAAGAAAGTTACCAGAAATTCATGCGGCATGCGCGATATCAGGCACAAATAATCCATGTTAAACCGACGATAAACCGTCGGATGTAAAATTAAGGGGTAGGCGTGACCACAGAGCAGGGAATTGTCTTCGCAGTGTTGGGGGCCACGCTGGCTCTGTTCATCTGGAACCGGCTGCGGTTCGATGTGGTGGCGATGCTGGCGTTGTTGGCGATTGCCATTACCGGGCTGGTGCCCACTGACGAACTGTTTGCCGGCTTTGGTCACCCTGCCGTGGTGACCGTTGCGGCGGTTCTGGTGATCAGTCAGGGCCTGGTGAATGGCGGTGTGGTGGATAACATAGCCCGGTTCCTGGGGAAGGTAGGGCACCGCCCCACCATACAGGTGCTTACCCTGACGGCGGTCGTTGCGCTCTGTTCCGGTTTTATCAACAACGTGGGTGCGTTGGCGCTGTTGATGCCGGTAGCGGTGTGGATGTCCAGGGAGGCAGGGCGCTCGCCCTCATTGCTGCTGATGCCACTGGCGTTTGGTTCGCTGCTTGGAGGCACCATGACCCTGATCGGGACGCCTCCGAACATTATCATTGCCAGCTATCGGGAAGGCAGCGAAGCGTTTGGTCTGTTCGATTTTGCGCCGGTGGGCGCTGCGATCACCTTTGCCGGTGTCGCTTTCATCGCCCTGGTGGGGTGGCGATTGACGCCCAGAAGGGGCGACGAAAGTGGGGATGACGACAAGCTTTTCAGCGTTGGCGACTACCTGACCGAACTGAAGATCCCCGAAGGTTCTCCCCATGCCGGCGCGACACTCCACAACCTGCTGGCGGAAAGCGGGGAAGACCGGGACGTGGTGGTGCTGGCGCTGATTCGCGACGACAAACGCCAGCTTGCGCCATCAACCTACAAGGTACTGCAAGAGAATGACCTGCTTCTGGTGGAATCGGACACCGAGAGCCTGCAGGCGTTCCTCGACAACACCGGCCTGGAACTCGGTAGCCAGGATGACTCCGAATCCGAAGAGGACAAAACGGCACGGAAAAGCCGTAAAAAGGAACTGAATGAAGGTGAGGTGCAGCTGACTGAAGCGGTGATCACCCCTGAATCTTCCCTGGTGGGGCAGACGGCCAATCGCCTCAATTTGCGCGAGCGCAACGGCCTCAATATTGTTGCCGTTGCCCGGCAGGGGCATCGGCTGAAGCGCCGGCTGGGGGATATTCGCTTCAATGCCGGTGATATTCTGCTGGTGCAGGGCTTCGAAGACACACTGACCGGTACGCTGTCCAACCTCGGTTGTCTGCCGCTGGCCGAACGCGGGTTGCGCCTGGGCTCTTCCCGCAAGACCCTGCTGGCATCCGGCATCTTTATCATCAGTATCGTTGCCATTGTCAGCGGTTGGCTGTCAGCCCCGGTGGCGTTGGTGTCCGGCGCTGTGGCCATGGTTTTGACCAAGCTGATTGACGCCCCCGGTGCCTACCGGGCCATCGACTGGTCTGTGATTGTGCTGCTGGCGGCGATGATCCCGGTGGGACAGGCGCTGGAAACCACGGGTGGCGCAGAGCTGATCGCCGGCCAGATGCTGGCAATTGGTGACGGACTGGCCCCGTCGGCCGTGCTGGTCATGGTTCTGGTGGGAACCATGCTGTTATCGAACGTGGTCAATAACGCGGCGGCGGCCATTCTGGTGGCGCCTATTGCACTGAGCCTGTCCGCTGAACTTGGCATGGCTTCCGATGCGGTGCTGATGGCGGTCGCAGTTGGCGCCTCCTGCGCCTTCCTGACGCCCATCGGTCACCAGTCGAATGCGCTGGTGATGGAGCCCGGAGGCTATCAGTTTGGCGACTACTGGCGTTTGGGCTTGCCGCTGTCGATCCTGGTCACCGCTGTTGCCGTACCGATGATCCTGCTGGTTTGGGGGTGATGAAGGGTGATGAAGGGTGATGAGCGCGAGCATCGAGAGCGTTCCCTGTACCAGGCTCTCTGTTATGCTGAAGGCGAGAAACGGGTAATCGACGGAGCCGACATGACGCAGAGCGAACAGGCGCAGAAAACAGAACTGCTGGCCGAGTTGGAGGCGACCCGCCAACGGACCTTTGAACTGGTGGACTCCCTCAGTGATGAGCAGCTTGAGGTGCCCTACCACCCGGGCGTGAACCCGCCACTTTGGGAAATGGGGCACGCGAGCTTTTTCTACGAAGTGTTCGTTTTTAACCTTCTGGATGGAACCCCGAGCTACGATCCGTCCATGGATGACCTGTGGGATTCGTTTCACATTGATCATGGAGACCGTTGGAGTCGCAAACTCTTCCCCGGCCGTGAGCAAACCCTTCAGTATTTCAACACCATCTACGATCGTGTTGCGTCGCGCATCGCACAGCAACCACTGACCAACGAGGCCCTGTACCTCTATCGCTACGCCATTTATCACCAGCACATGCACATTGAGTCGATGACGTGGTGTCGGCAGACGGTTGCCCTGCCTGCTCCCCCCGGTATTGTTGGCGCCTTGCCAGAACGTGTGGAGCCTCTGCCCGGCGATGCACTCATCCCCGGCGGTCGCTACCAGATTGGAATGCCGGGCGAGTCTGACTGCTACGCCACCACCGACTTTTCCTTTGATGGGGAAAAGCCGCGTATCGAAACCACGGTGGAGCCGTTTGCAATTTCCCGCCACCTTGTTTCTAACCTCGATTTCCTGGCGTTCGTTGAGGATGATGGCTACCGGCGACCTGAACTCTGGTCTTTCGGAGGACGCAAGTGGTTGAGTACCGAGACCGATACTGCCCTGGTGCATGGGAGCTCCCAGCCAATGTTGCGGGAGCCCAGGCATCCACTTTACTGGCGCTGGCACGAGGGCGAATGGCAGGAGCGTGTGTTTGACCGCTGGCAGGCCCTGAATCTGGATGCGCCTGTCGTCCATGTCAGCTATTGGGAGGCCGAGGCCTATTGCCAGTGGGCCGGCCGCCGCTTGCCAACAGAAGTGGAGTGGGAGGCTGCGGCACTGGGTAACCGGATTGGCGAGGATTTTCGTCGTTTTCCCTGGGGGAATGAACGCCCAACACCCGACCATGCGGATCTCGACGCCACCCACATGGCGCAGCAGCCGGTGTGGGATTATCCGGCGGGTGATAGCCGCTCCGGCTGTTGCCAGATGATCGGCAGTGTCTGGGAATGGACCAGCAGTCAGTTTCTTCCCTACGACGGATTCAGGGTCGATATGTACCCCTTTATGTCTACCTTGCAGTTCGGTGATCACAAGGTGACCCGGGGTGGTGGGTGTGCGACATCCTCATGCCTGATCCGGGGCACTTACAGGCAAGCCTATCTGCCCCTTCGCAACGACGTGTACACCGGGTTTCGCACCTGTGCGCTGTCGGATTCGGCTTCTGGTACACGCTGAGGATCTTGATATGAATGTCTATGAAACCGACGAACTACTCGGGCAGTACCTGGGGTTCCATTTTGGTGAAAGCCATTTCGGAGTGGGAAATTATCCCGCCCGCTGCGCCGGTATCTGCCAGGAGTTGATGGCAGGCCGGGATAAACGACGAGCGCTTGATCTTGGGTGCGCGGTGGGCCGAACCGCCTTTGAGCTTGGCCGGGTCTTTGACCATGTGGTGGGAGTGGACCTTTCCCGCCGGTTTATCGATGCGGCGACTACCCTGCAGAAGACCGGAGAGATCGATTACTTCCGCCGCGACGAAGGGGAGCTTGGCGAACGCATAACAGTGAGCCTGAATGCCCTGGGGCTCGACCGGGCGACTGAAAAAGTATCGTTTGCCACCGGCGACGCCAGCAACCTGGGGCCGGAACATGTGGATTATGACCTGGTCTTCGCGGGCAACCTGATTGACCGTCTTCAGGATCCGGGCGCCTTCCTGGAAAGCATCCATAGACGCCTGGCTCTGGGCGGCACCCTGGTGATCAGCTCGCCCTATACCTTGATGGATGAATTCACCCCGATTGCCAACTGGATTGGCGGATACGAACGCAATGGCCAACCCTATACGGTCTATCAGGGTATGAAAGAGATACTCTCGCACCATTTTGAAGAGATACAGCCGCCCAGGGATGTGCCGTTTGTCATCCGGGAAACCCGCCGTAAATTTCAGCACACCATTGCGGAGCTCAGTGCCTGGCGTCGAACCCGGTGATCAGTCCCGGCGGGTAAAAAATGCTGTCTGGGTAGGGTGCCCAACGTCGGGTACGTAGTCTCCAATGCCTCCAAATCGCACGTCATAGCCGTTGCGCTCGGCCACACCACGGGCCCAGCGCTGGAACTTGGGCCTGTCCCATTCGAATTTGTGGTCTTCCTCGCGGAATTCACCCGGCGCCAGGTCGAACAGGGGGTTGTACTCCCGATTTGGCGTGGTCATGAACAGATACCCTGGCCGGTATTCCCCGAACACCGCGCGTTCCACCCTCGACAGCTGCTCTGGCCGGACATGTTCAATGGTTTCCACCATGGCGGCCGCATCGTAGCCGGTCAGGGCAGGATTGCTCTCGGCATAGGAACCGCGGACCAGCCGGATCCTCGGAGTTTCTTCGCACAGGTATTCAGCGAGCACGGCACGGGCCTGCTGAAGAGACACGCCGGAATCCTCAAGGCCGGTTATGCTCTCGAACTGTGGGTCGGCAAGCATGCGGTAGAGCAGGGAGCCGGAACCGCAACCCAGGTCGAGTACACGCCTTGCCCCAGTCGACTTCAGGGTACGCAATACGAAATCCAGACGCTCCTCGTGGAGGGAGGTCATCTGGGTCATCATGCTGTTATCCGGAGCCTTGAGTTCGTGCATCAGGCTTTTGCGTTCTCCGTTGGTGATGGTGCCTGGCCGTCGCGATGCAACACCTGGCTTGCCAGGGCGACGCCGGTTTCACTCATGGTCAGGTAAGCCTCGTCCGCACCGGCTTCGCGAATTCGCTCTGCTTCGTCGGCGTACAGGGTATGCGCCACAATATAGCCGGTGAAGCCCTTTTTCCGAAGGTTTCTGGCGGCGATCAGTTTGCCTTCGATGTCGCCCATGGCAAGGATGACGGCTTCAACCGCCGGCATGTGCAGCCCTTGCCAGAAAGAGATGTCCTCCGCATCTCCGAAGACCACATTTCGTCCTTCCTTCTGGTGTTTTTCCACCTTTGCCGGGTCGGAGTCAAGCGCCTTGATCAGTGGCTCCTCACGAGCAAGCTGGTCATAGGCGGCTGAGCCGGTACGGCCCATACCCATCACTAGTAATCTGGTGTTGCCCAGGGAGATCGGTTGTTCGTCGGGGTGGCGCCGCTGGCTCTCAAAGGGAGCCAGACGGGCACTGAAGCGCTCATAGACCGTGTGGGA
This sequence comes from Marinobacter sp. G5_S1_61_S3, assembly GCF_054968585.1. Taxonomy (NCBI): domain Bacteria; kingdom Pseudomonadati; phylum Pseudomonadota; class Gammaproteobacteria; order Pseudomonadales; family Marinobacteraceae; genus Marinobacter; species Marinobacter sp. G5_S1_61_S3. The sequence goes on from NZ_JBQKUK010000006.1 coordinate 54,132, forward strand.
AAGCCGGTTCACGGGGGCAGACACCACGAAGGACAGTGCCACGGTGATGGCCAGGGGGACCAGCCACTCCGGCAGGGCGACACTAGCCACGATAAGGCCAAATTCACTATAGTTGGTCAGTGACAGGGCGCTCAGGAAACTGCTGCGAGAGCGCAGGCGGAAGGCCAGCAACAGGAAGAAAAACAGCACCCCTTTCAGGGGCACTACCAGCAGCGCTACGGCTGCAAACAGCAATGCCTCACCATCCGGCAGGCCGCCGATGCCAATCTGCAGGAAAAAGCCCACCAGGAACATTTCCTTTACGCTCCATAGCGATTTGGCCAGTTCCTGGGCACGTGGGTGGTTGGCCAGCATGGCGCCAAGCACCAGGGCGCCAAGCTCCGAGCTCAGCCCCACTGCTTCAAAACCGAGCCCGCCAAGAACCAGAGCCAGCAGGAGCCCGAGCAGAACCAGCAACTCATCGTGACCACTGGCATCCAGCAGTTTGAACAGCAGCGGTCTGAGCAGAGGCAGGCCAAAGATGATCAGCGCCCACTGGGAGGGCGTCTGGCCGGCGGCCAGACTCATCACCACGAGGGCAATCAGATCCTGCATGATCAGGATTCCGATGGCGACACGCCCATGGAAGGCTCTCAGTTCACGCTTGGTTTCCAGCACCTTGGCGGCCAGCACGGTACTGGAAAAGGAGAGTGCGATGGCGAGCAGAAATGCAGTCTGCCACGTGAGTTCCATCAGCAGGTAGAGGCCGGGGGTAAACACCGCACAGGTGATGCCAAAGTGAAGCAGGCTGCCGCCGATGACTTCAGGGCTGATGATGGAACGTAGCTTCAGCTTCAGGCCAACGGTAAACAGCAGCAACAGGACGCCCAGGTGGGCGATGTGTTCAAGAACATCCGTAGCTTCAATGGCCAGGTCAGTGGCGGCGGAGAGACCGCTCAGCACAAACCCTGCTGCCAGGTATCCCACCAGGGGCGGCAGGCCAATGGCTTTGACCGTCAGGCCGAGGACAAAGGCAAAGGATATCCATAGTGCTTCGGGCATGGGTCACTTCACGGTTTAGAAACAAGGCTCTGGCAAGGCTACCGTGTTTCCGTCGGGCCGTGTAGTCAAAACTGACTTGTCGTGCCAGTTATCACGCGTTGGCGATCACTTTCCCTGGCCGGTGGCGGTTGCGACGAACTCGCGGAACAAGCGTGCGGATTCTTCTGGCACCTCGACCATGGGGGCGTGGCCGACGCCTTCCAGAAGCACTTTACGGGCATCTGGGATTCGCTCGACGAACACATCAGCGTTGCGATAATTGATCACCCGGTCTTCCATACCCCAGACCACCAGAACCGGTGCCTGGATGCGGGTGATGGCATTGCGGAAGTCATCCTCGTAACCGGTATCCCGGATGGCATCGAAAATCACTTCGTTGACGTCGCGGTTGGCAATGGCCTTCTCTTCCATGACGTCGTAAATGGGCCAGGGCACGAAGGGTTTCTTCTCCAGCGCAAAATCAACCAGGCGTTCAAAGTCGCCCTCCTGGGAGGGGATCAGCGGATTGTCACCGCCCATGACCAGGCTGACCAACTCGCTGTCGTACTCAAAAATTCCCGCCGGATCAAAGAGGGTGGCGGTGCGGATCTGGTCCGGGTAGGTCGCTGCATAGAGAGCGGTGATGGCGCCCCCCATGGAGTTGCCCATCATGTGCGCTCTCTGGACGCCCAGAGCATCGAGAATCCTCGACAGGTGCCTGACCTGATCCTCGAATCGATATCCCAGGTCCAGCTCCTTGCTGCTGTCACCATGGCCGGGCAGGTCGATGGCATAGACGTTGAACTCATCCGTCAACTGCCGCGCCAGTCGGGTCCAGTTGTCCTTGTTGGCGCCAAAGCCATGGACGAGCACGATGGTGTCGCCGTCCACCGGCTCTGCATTGCTCAGGTAGGCAATGGTCATCTCACCAACGGTGATACTGGATTCCTCCAGCCCGGCACTGGAGCGTTCCCAGCCAATGGCGTTGTCATACAGAGCCTGGCGGGAACAGGCACTGATCATCAAGGTGATGATCAGTATTGAGAGGGTCGACAGGACAGATCGTTGAGCCATCAGAGCGTTCCTTGCGAAGAGTGGGCAGATTCGGGCCTGCGCTATCAGGTGTTTTCCCTGGCAATCGCGCGATAGGCAATGTCCTTGCGATAGAAGGCACCGTCCCATGAAATGCGCGCAGCTACCTCGTAGGCGCGCTTCTGTGCCTCTGTGACGGTACTGCCCAGGGCCGTGGCGCACAGCACTCGTCCACCGTTGGTAGCCACCTGTTCCCCGTTCAAACGGGTACCGGCGTGGAAGACCTTCTCGCCCTCGATTTCCGATTCTGGCAGCCCGGATATGACGTCGCCCTTGTTGTAGCTGCCAGGATAGCCGCCCGCAGCCAGCACGATGCCCACGGAAGCGCGCTCGTCCCAGTCTGAACGGCACTGGTCAAGCTTGCCGTCAATGGCAGCCCCGCAGAGTTCCACCAGATCCGATTTCATCCGCAGCATGATGGGCTGGGTTTCCGGATCCCCAAAGCGGCAGTTGAATTCAATGACCTTGGGGGTACCTTCGCCATCGATCATCAGGCCGGCGTACAGGAAACCTTTGTAGGGGTGGCCTTCCGCGGCCATGCCGCGCACGGTGGGATAGATTACTTCGTCCATGATTCGCTTATGGACATCCTGAGTGACCACAGGAGCCGGGGAGTAGGCCCCCATGCCACCGGTATTCGGGCCAGTGTCACCGTCGCCCACACGCTTATGGTCCTGGGAGGTCGCCATGGGTAATACGTGCTCGCCATCTACCATGACGATAAAGCTGGCTTCTTCGCCATCCAGGAATTCCTCAACCACGACGCGGTTGCCTGCATCACCAAAGGCGTTACCGGCCAGCATGTCGCGGATGGCGTCTTCCGCCTCCTTCAGCGTCATGGCAACAATCACGCCTTTGCCCGCAGCCAGGCCATCGGCTTTCACCACGATGGGTGCGCCCTGCTTGCGTACATAATCCAGTGCCTGGTCCACGTCGGTGAAATTGGCGTAGGCGGCGGTGGGAATGTTCTGGCGATCCAGAAAGTCCTTGGTGAAGGCCTTGGAGCCTTCCAGCTGTGCGGCACCGGCACTGGGGCCGAACACCCGCAAACCACGCTCTTCGAACAGGTCTACAATGCCATCAACCAGCGGCGCCTCGGGGCCGACAATAGTCAGGCCCACATGGTTGGCCGCGGCAAAGTCCGCCAGGCCCTTGAGGTCCATCACGTCAATGTCGATGTTTTCCAGGCCGGGTTCGCGGGCGGTGCCGGCGTTACCCGGCGCGACGAATACCCGATCCGCGTCCGGTGATTGGGCGGCTTTCCAGGCCAGTGCGTGTTCGCGTCCGCCGGAGCCTATAACAAGAATATTCATGATCGGTTCCTGTGTGTCGGATTAGTGCCGGAAATGGCGCATGCCGGTAAACACCATGGCAATGCCGTGCTGGTTGGCTGCGTCGATCACTTCCTGGTCACGCATGGAGCCGCCCGGCTGGATCACGGCGGTAATGCCGGCTTCTGCGGCGGCGTCGATACCATCCCGGAAGGGGAAGAACGCATCGGACGCCATCACCGAGCCTTTTACCTCGAGGCCTTCATCGGCGGCTTTGATGCCGGCAATCTTGGCGCTGTAAACGCGGCTCATCTGGCCGGCGCCCACGCCGATGGTGCGGCCCGCCTTGGCGTAGACAATGGCGTTGGACTTGACGTACTTGGCCACTTCCCAGGCGAAAAGCAGGTCGTTCAGCTCCTGTTCGGATGGTTCACGCTCGCTGACCACCTTGACGTCTTCCATGGCGACCATGCCCAGGTCACGATCCTGAACCAGCAGGCCACCGGTGACGCGTTTGTAGTCCATGGATTTGGCGCGCTCGCCATCGAATTCGCCGCTGGCCAGCAGGCGGACATTTTTCTTGGCGGCAACCAGTTCCAATGCCTCCGGCGCGATGGTTGGGGCAATGATCACTTCCACGAACTGGCGGTCAATGATGGCCTTGGCGGTTTCCGCGTCCAATTCTCGGTTGAAGGCAATGATGCCGCCAAACGCAGAGGTGGGGTCGGTGGCGAAGGCCAGGTCGTAGGCCTGTAGGATATCGGCACCGATGGCCACACCGCAGGGGTTGGCGTGCTTGACGATCACGCAGGCGGGATCGGCGAAGGGCTTGACGCATTCCAGCGCGGCGTCGGTGTCGGCGACGTTGTTGTAAGACAGTTCCTTGCCCTGAAGTTGTTTGGCGGTGGCTATGCAGGCTTCCCTGGGGTTGCGCTCGGTGTAGAAGGCAGCCCGCTGGTGGGGATTTTCTCCGTAGCGCATGTCCTGAACTTTCAGGAACTGGGTGTTGAAGGTGCGAGGGAAATCGGCGTTGTCGTTGTCGGCGGTGCGGCCGCCGAGATAGTTGGCGATAGCACCGTCATAGCCGGCAGTGTGCTCGAAGGCCTTCACGGCCAGGTCAAAGCGCGTGGTGTAGCTCAGCTCGCCGTCGTTGGCTTCCAGCTCTTTCAGAACACGGCTGTAATCAGAGGCGCTCACCACAATGGCCACGTCGTTGTGGTTCTTGGCAGCCGCGCGAACCATGGTAGGGCCGCCAATGTCGATGTTCTCAATGGCGGTGGCAAGGTCGCAGTCCGGTTTGGCGATGGCATTCTCAAATGGGTAGAGGTTTACAATCACCATGTCGATGGGGTTGATGCTGTGCTCTGCCATCACCGCGTCGTCGACGCTGCGACGACCAAGGATACCGCCGTGGATTTTCGGGTGCAGGGTTTTGACCCGGCCATCCATCATTTCCGGAAAGCCGGTGTAGTCACTGACTTCGGTGACGGGTACCTGGTTTTCCTGCAGGAGGCGAAAGGTGCCACCGGTAGAAAGCAGTTCGATGCCGCGATCGGTCAGTGCACGGCCGAATTCAACGATACCGGTTTTATCGGATACGCTGATCAGCGCACGACGGACGGGGGTATTAGCCTGATTTGCCATGGGTCACTTATTTCTGCTGGGTATGAACGAATGAAGGCCTCGCGAATGGTGTCCGGGAGGCCCTCGTTTCAATCGGGTAGCTGGATTATAGCAGACCGTACTGTTTGAGCTTCTTGCGCAGGGTGCCGCGGTTCAGGCCAAGCATGGTCGATGCCTTGGTCTGGTTATTGCGGGTGTACTTCATCACCTGCTCGAGCAGCGGGGCCTCTACTTCCGATAACACCAGTTGGTAGACCTCGGTCACCGGGGCGCCATCGAGTTGGGCAAAATAGTTTTTAAGGGCAACTTCCACGCTGTCGCGCAGGGTAACCGTGTTGCCGCTGCTGTTCACCGTTTGCAACTGATGAATATCATCGTTGGCAGGTGGGGTCAGGTTGTCTTTAGCCAAAGTCTCAGCGGTCATGCTGCGAATACCTCTCCATTTCGTAAGCCTGCAAAGTACTGTTGAATACTGTCTTTCTGCGCCATCGCGTCGTCAATGGCGTTGAAGCGTTTTCTGAACTGTTTGTCTTCGTCGTGGGACTGGAGGTACCAGCCCACGTGTTTCCTGGCAATTCGTACGCCCATGGTCTCGCCGTAAAAGCGGTGCAGGGCGTCCAGGTGTTCGCTTAATACCTGTTCCACCTCATCCACAGGCGGCTCCGCAAGGTGTTTGCCGGTTTCCAGGAAATGCAGGATTTCCCGGAAAATCCAGGGTCGTCCCTGTGCTCCACGGCCAATAAGCAACCCGTCAGCACCGGTGAACTTCAGTACATGCTGTGCCTGTTCCGGCGAGTTTATGTCGCCGTTGGCAAATACTGGAATGCTCACCCGGGACTTTACATCGGCGATCGTGTCGTACTCGGCCTCGCCTTTATAGGCATCGGCGCGGGTACGACCATGAATGGCCAGGGCCTGGATGCCAGCGTCTTCTGCCATGCGGGCGATCAGTGGCGCATTCCGATGTTCCCTGTCCCAGCCTGTGCGCATCTTCAGTGTCACCGGGATGTCCACGGCAGCCACGACCGCTTCCAGGATATCCCGCACCAGCGCCTCATCTTTCATCAGTGCTGAGCCGGCGGCCTTGTTACACACCTTCTTGGCCGGGCATCCCATGTTGATGTCGATGATCTGGGCACCGAACTCGGCATTCAGCCTGGCGGCGTTGGCCAGCATTTCAGGGTCGCCGCCGGCGATCTGCACAGAGCGGGGCTCGGGTTCACCTTCATGGTTCATGCGCGTTTGTGACTTGCGCGTATGCCACAGTTTGCTGTCCGCAATGACCATCTCGGATACAGCCAGCCCAGCGCCCATTCGCCGGCAGAGCAGGCGAAAAGGCCGGTCTGTTACACCGGCCATAGGTGCAACAATCAACGGATTGGGCAGGGTGTACGGCCCGATTTTTGCCGTTGGCAGCATGATCTGAATCCGTGTAACAGCGGGTTAAGCGAACGTCGGATGTGATCGGCTGCTCAATAAGTAACCGATCCTGATCCGAAGGGCGGTAATGATACCGCTGGCAGAGATCCTATTGAAGGGGCGAAGCCATGAAAAAATTGATTATTTTTCGTCCTTTCTGGTTGACTTTCAGTCTATTCGGTGGCCGCCCCCGCTTTCTGTCGAGTGAGGACTTGCTTACTCCTGATAGGCGCGGAAGGCGATATTGTAGTTCACGGCGTCCTTTCCAGGGTCGCGGATGTTGATGACGATCCTGACCGGGGTATCGGTCGGCATCGCCTCAAGATCACGGCCGTCTCCCGCCAGGTACTCGTCCGGTGTGAACACACTCTGGGCGACCACATCACCATTCAGGTTGGAGAACGTCAGGGCGATGGCGGGGAATGGCTGTTCAAAAGCGGCCCGGTTGATGATGACGGCATCAACCACCAGTTGGCTGCGGTTTTCCGGATTGGTTCGGACCACCAGTTTGCGGCTCTGGATGGCATCCACATTGATCAGTGGTTTCAGTTCGCACCCGGCGATTTCGCAGCCCTGTTCATAGAACGGGCGCAGTTCCGGTATGGAAGACAGGCGGTCGAACTGGAACCAGGTGACTTGCGCCACCAGGACGCCGATCAGTGCCAGGATAATCAGGGTCCATAGGACCGTTCTCACGCGGCCCCTGCCATTGCCTGCCACAGAGACCGGCTCCCTGCGCAGGTTGCTGTAGGGGGAGCCGGCGATAAGAGGTTCGTTGTCGGTTACCGGCCCGGCATCATAGTCGAAGGACGACGATTGGGGTTCATCGACGTAGAAGCCATCGGCGTTGTCCACCGGTTCCAGGCTCAGGTCTTCGGGTTCCCGTGGTGTTGCTTCGGGCTCACCCCAGACCTGTTCATCAAATGGCTCGTTCTCGAGTGGTTCTGATTCCGGTTGCTCGAATTTCGCAGGTTCTTCTTCTGGCGGCTCGGGTTCAACAGGGGCAGGCTTGGTCTTGCGCCTGGTGTCGTCTTCTTCGGACAACATCGCCTCGGCCCAGCTTTCATCGATTTTTTCGTGGGTTACGTCGTCGTTGTCGGTCTCGAACGTGCCACCGCTGCGCTCGTCGACAGTGCGAAAGCTGTCGCTCAACTCGTCGTCGGAGAAGGTCAGCCGGGTACCAGCGTATGGGCCCTCGGCAGCATCTTCCTCAGGGTTGTCCGCAAAAATCAGGTCATCATCCGAGGTGAACCCTGGATTTGCCGGAGCATCCTGCTGTTCCGGTGCGGACGGGCCGCTCTTTGGGCTGGATATGCCTGAAGCGCCCTCGTTTATCCGGTGTTCGACGGCATTGAACACCGCCATGCAGTTGCCGCAACGCACTTTTCCGCTGGCTACGCTCAGCTGTGCGTCGGTGACCCGGAACCGGGTTTCACATTTTGGGCATCGTGTCTGCAGGCTGCTCTGGGTCATGCTTCTTTCCTGTAGGCGGCATCGCTACGAGTCACGGAGTTTAGTTGGTTCGGCAGAATTCGTCACCTGTCGTTGCGCCGTCCTGTGAGCCGTATCCACTCCTCGCGTTGTTCCGGCTCGTCCATGATGAACCAGGGCTCGTAGGCTTCCATGACCTCCCGGGCCTGGTTGGACAGTATGCCGGACAACACAATATCACCGCCCGGTTTTACCTTTGCTGCCAACCTGGGTGCCAGGCCAATCAATGGCTGGGCCAGTATGTTGGCCAGCATGATGTCCGCCATGGTATCGGGTTCATCCCCGGGCAGGAACAGGTCCAGCCGGTCTTCTTCGACCTTGTTGCGGCGAGCATTTTCCCGGCTGGCTTCCAGTGCCTGGGGGTCTGTGTCGACTCCGATAACGTGGTCAGCGCCCAGTAATAGGGCTGCAAGACCCAGTATGCCGGAGCCGCAACCATAGTCGATCACTTGCCGTGAGGTCACGTCCTGACCATCAAGCCATTCCAGGCATAGAGCCGTGGTGGGGTGGGTTCCGGTGCCAAAGGCCAGGCCGGGATCCAGCAGCAGGTTGGCGGCGTGGGGATCTGGAGCGTCGTGCCAGCTGGGCACGATCCATAGCCGGTCACCGAAGCGCAGCGGCTTGAAGTCATCCATCCATTCGCGTTCCCAGTCCTTGTCTTCCACCAGGGTAACGTCGATGTCGGGTAATGACTGTTGTGTCTGCTGGTGCCAGGCATCCTTAACGGCGGCGCAGAGCTCTTCAATATCGCGATCGGACCCGAACAGGCCGGTGACACTGGTCTGGTGCCAGAGCGGCGTTGTACCCGGGTCGGGCTCGTACAGGGGCTGGTCTGCGGCATCTTCCATGGAGACGGCTTCGGCGCCCATCTCCATGAGCAGATCCTCAAGCTGGTCCGCGTTATCCGGATCAGCTGGGATCTGTAGTTGTATCCAGGGCATGTGGGTGTCCTGTTTGGTAGACGAATCGACTGATCGGGTCAGTCCCGAATCAGTTTTTCCAGATAATGGATGGTGAAGTCTACCTGTTTAAAGCCGCCATCGCGTACCAGTTTTCTGTGCAGCGCCTGGTTCGTCTTGATGCCCTCGACCACCAGTTCATCCAGCGCATTCTTCATGCGGCGGCGGGCAATTTCCCGATCGTCTCCCCAGGTGATCAGCTTGGCGACCATGGAGTCGTAGAATGGAGGTACGGTGTAGCCGCTGTACAGGTGAGAGTCTACCCGTACACCGTTACCGCCAGGCGCATGGAAGTGCTTGACCTTGCCCGGGCTGGGTACAAAGGTTTGCGGGTCTTCGGCGTTGATACGGCATTCCAGCGCGTGGCCGGAAATCTTGATCTCGTCCTGGGTGTATTGCAGGGGCAGGCCACTGGCAATGCGCAGCTGCTCGCGAACGATATCGACACCGGTCACCATCTCTGACACCGGATGCTCCACCTGCACCCGCGTGTTCATCTCGATAAAGTAGAAGGCGCCGTCCTGGTACAGGAACTCGAACGTACCTGCACCCACGTAGCCAATCTCCTTGCAGGCGTCGACACAGGCTTTCAGGGTCTTCTCACGCGCTTCCGGATCGATATTCGGCGCCGGGGCTTCTTCGATGACTTTCTGGTGCCTGCGTTGCATGGAGCAGTCACGGTCGCCAAGGTGGATGACGTTGCCGTGGGTGTCCGCCAGTACCTGCACTTCGACGTGGCGGGGGCGTTCCAGATATTTTTCGAGATAAACCGTAGCATCCCCGAAAGAGTTCTTGGCTTCCGACTGTGTGACCTGCACGCTCTTCAGCAGGGCCGCTTCGGAATGCACCACCTGCATGCCGCGGCCACCACCGCCAGAGGCGGCTTTGATAATGACCGGATAGCCAATTCTACGGGCAACTTCCAGGGTGCGATTGTCGTCGTCCGTCAACGGGCCATCGGAGCCGGGCACGGTAGGGACGCCCGCTGCAATCATTGAGTTGATGGCGGAGACTTTGTTGCCCATCAGGCGAATGGTATCGGCTCTGGGGCCGATAAAGCGGAAGCCGCTTTTCTCAACCTGTTCAGCGAAATCCGCGTTCTCGGCGAGGAAGCCGTAACCGGGATGGATGCCGACGGAATCCGTCACTTCAGCCGCACTGATAATAGTCGGGATGTTCAGGTAACTGTCCGCAGCACTGTTGGGGCCGATACAGACCGACTCGTCCGCCAGGCGAACATGCATGAGGTCTCGGTCGATCTGGGAGTGGACAGCCACGGTTTTGATGCCCAGCTCCTTGCAGGCGCGCAGGATGCGCAGGGCAATTTCGCCGCGATTTGCGATCAGGACTTTTTCTAACATAGCCATGAGAGTATCACCGGGTTCAGGAAATGATGATCATCGGCTGGTCGAACTCGACCGGCTGACCGTTCTCCACCAGGATCTCGGCGATGGTGCCGCTCTTGTCTGCCTCGATCTGGTTCATCATCTTCATGGCTTCGACGATGCACACCACGTCGCCGGCTTTCACTGATTGCCCGACTTCCACAAACGCTTTCGCGGTGGGTGAGGGCGAGCGGTAGAAGGTGCCGACCATTGGCGACTTCACCGCATGGCCGGAAGGCTCTGCCGGCTTTGCGGGCTCGTCGGCGGCTGGCGCGGACGGCTGCGGTGAGGCGGGCTGGGGTGCTGGTGACGGATACTGTGCCATATACTGTGGCGCAGCCAGTTGTTCACGACGCCGGGAGATGCGAACAGAATCATCACCCTCGTGAATCTCCAGCTCCTCGACGTCGGATTCCTCCAGCAGTTCGATAAGTTTCTTGATCTTGCGAATGTCCATAGTCAGTCCGATCCCGTTTTAATCAGTTCTATCGATGAATTCGTTGCAGGGCGGCTTCGAGTGCAAGGTCGTACCCCAGGCTGCCCAGCCCGCAGATAACGCCATCGGCGATATCAGAAAAGTATGAGTGATGACGGAATGCTTCCCGCGCATGCACGTTGGAAAGATGGACCTCAATAAACGGTATGCCCGAGGCCAACATGGCGTCCCGCAGTGCAACACTGGTGTGGGTGAACGCCGCCGGGTTGAAGATGATGAAATCAACCCCTTCTGATCTGGCTTCATGTATCCGCTCAATCAGTTCATATTCCGCGTTTGACTGTAAATGTAGCAGGTGATGGCCATCTTCGGCGGCTTTCCGGTGCAAACGGTCGTCAATGTCCGCCAACGACTCGTGGCCGTACACCTCCGGCTCGCGGGTTCCCAGCATGTTCAGGTTGGGGCCATGAAGTACGAGTATGGTCGACATGATTTCGTCTGCCTTGCTGACTTTTTTACAGGATCGCCGAATTTAGCGACATTTTCCCACAATGGTGCGTTCTTGAAGTCTTCAGATCAACACTTTTTGACAATCGGGTGTGTGTCGAAAAGTATCTTATCTCTGTGTCGAAAAGAATCTTACCCGCGCACAAGCAATCTTTGTCGTTTGCACGGTCATTGTCGTGAAGGGGGATCAGGAGTTCTATAAGACGTTGGTTTCATAGAACGGCCCCGAGAGCGGGGCGGGGCCGTTGCTGGGGAGAGCCCGCCAGTGGCGTTTGGGCTCAGTCGCCGGCGGCGGTCACGCAGTTGCGGCCCTGGGCCTTGGACCGGTAAAGGGCCTTGTCCGCCCGTTCGCAGAGAGCCTGGGAGGTATCACCCTTCCAGGCGGCAACGCCGCAACTGAAGGTGACATTAAACTCCCGGTCGCCAGCCGGTTGCAGCAGCTCCGAGAAACGCTCGCGGATTTCGTTCAGCACATTGCGGGCATCGCTCTCGCGGGTGTCCGGCAGAATAATGGCAAATTCCTCGCCACCGTATCGGCCAATGTGGTCGGTCTTGCGCAAGCGCTGTTTCAGGAACATGGACAAACTTCGCAGCACGCGGTCGCCAATGGGATGGCCAAACGTGTCATTCACCTTCTTGAAGTAGTCGATGTCGATCATTGCAAAGCACAGTTGCTGGTCTTTCTGCCGCGCCCGCACGATCTCCTGATCGAGCAGGTGCAGGGTATGAGTGTGATTGAATAGGCCGGTGAGGCTGTCGCGGATCATCAGCGCCAGCAGTGACCGGGCGCGGCGGCCCCGATTGTGTATGGTGGAGATCAGGTGTTTCGGGTCAATCGGCTTGGTCAGGAAGTCATCGCCCCCCAGGCTCATGGCATGCAGCTGTTTGGAAACGTCTTCTTCGGCGGATAGGTAGATGATTGGCACGCTATGAAAACGGTCCTGCTGGCGGATTACCCGCGCGATTTCCATGCCGGTGCAGCCGGGCATGTACATGTCCAGAATGATGATCTCCGGCGAGAACGACTCCAATGCATGAATGATTTCCATCGGATCGGTGATGATGTGGGCATTCATGCCCGCTTTTTTCAGAACCGTTTCCATGAACTTGGCCTGAGCGCGGGAGTCATCCAGCACCAGCACTTTGTAGGGCTCAACGGTATTGCCGTGGGTGTAGGTCTCGATCTTCTCGATCAGCTGGCCGGGGTCAACCGCCGGGTAGAAGAATTCCTCGCCACCGCAGCGGGACGCCCGCAGACGGGTTTGGATGGTGCCATCTTCGTCGCTCATGAAGATGATGGGGATGGGTGTGTCGTGTCGCTCCTGAAGCCGCTCGATGGTGGCAATTCCGCTCAGCGGCTCGCCGCCGTAGTTAACGTCCATCAGGATGGTTTCGGGTTTGTGAAGTGCGCAGGCTTCGATCAGCTTGTCGGCGGTGTTGAACGCTGACGCACGGAAGCCGAAGAACTCAAGCTGCCGGATCAGGCGGCTGGCCATCTCCTCGCTTGCCAGAGCAATATAGACGGGCGTGCGTCGATACTGTTGGGGAGCCTCGCTGGCTTCCTGGTCGGTCCGTCTCAACGTGCATTGGGACAGCTGCTCTATGGCGTCCTGGAGCTTGCGATCCAGGCTTTCGGGAAGCGCGGTGCCTTCCGGCCACTCGCCGATCAGGTCAAAAACCTGGCGCCCGGAATCGGCATGGCTTTCCATGTCGAAGCGCTTTGCGTAGCGAACCAGCTTGTCGGCTGCCCTGGCAAAATCGCCCCTGAAGGCGGCAGACTGGCCGGTGTCTTCGTGGATCTTTTGCCATGTATCCAGGACGACGCGCGCCTGGGTGGTGACACGGCGAGCGAAGTGCTGCCTGAGTTTGTCTTTCTGGCTATCGTCGTTCATTGTGCTCCGGCCTGTGTTTTTCTCGTTCTGAGCCGCCCGTTTCCGGTACAAGCGGATATTTTCAACATTAGTCTTTTTGCAGAGTCTATAGTGTTTAATGTTGTCGGCGTAGGTGACGCTGTGTAAATGTTTGTCAACTCTGCGGGGCAGGTCACACCAGATAGCCGACAATCGTTGTTTCAGACTAGGGGCTGCCAGTGATGGCACGGACGCAAGACGACCGACAGATCTCTCGCCAGCAAGGTGTTATTACCTTGCGCAGTCTGCTGTTGCTGTTTACCGGTGGCATGTTGCTGTTTGTGCTGGTGGCGGCGGCCAGCGTCAGTTTTGACCGGTTCCGGGACTACATGTCGGGTCAGCTCCAGGGCCATGCCCGGGATGGTGCCACGGCCATTGGCCTGTCCCTGTCCAATGCCATTGACGGTCGCGATCCAGTGGCCTCGTCTTCATTGATCGATGCCGTTTTCGACAGTGGTCGTTATCTCTCGGTGGTCTACGTCAATAATCAGGGTGAGGAGGTGGCCGGGCGGGAAACCTCCCTGCGTGAGGTGGATGTGCCGGGCTGGTTTGTGGCGCTGGCGGATCTGCCACTGCCGGTGGGTGAAGCGGAAGTGGTGCGCGGCTGGAGTCGACTGGGTAAGGTGCGGGTCGTAAGCCACCCTGGCCGGGCCTACGAAGACCTGTGGGTGGTGACGGTTAGAATCGTGGCCGGCTCTGCCCTGATTGGTGGCCTTGGGTTGATCGGCCTGTTTTGGATGATGACACGCCTGATGCGTCCGCTCAGGGCTGTTGAGAAACAGGCCAGGGCCTTGGGTAAACGGGACTTCAGGCGTCGGGTCGACATTACCTCCACGCGGGAATTGAACCAGGTCACCCACGCGATGAACCAGATGGCGGATGACCTCGGGCGACTTTTTGAAGGGCAGGCCAAACTGATCCAGCACCTGCGCAAGGTGAACAACGAAGACAGCCTGACCGGTCTTGCGAGCCGGCAGGCGTTCGAGCAACGCTTGAAGGTTGAAGTGGAATCGGAAGAGCGGTCCGCCCCCGGGGTGCTGTTCCTGATCCAGTTGGAAGAGTTCGCCCAGTATAACCAGAGTTATGGCCGCGACGAGGCCGACCGCTTGCTGGTTCGCATTGCGGGGGCGCTGAATACGTTTGTCCATGCGCACAGCGATTCGTTCGCCGGCCGCATGACGGGTGCCGGGTTTGCTGTCTTCCTGCCTGGTGTTTCACGTGCCGATGGGGTGATCTGGTGTCGCCAACTGGTCGAAGAGCTGGATGGCATCTATTCCGACCTCTCCGCTCCCATGGATGTGTCTGTTCATGCAGGCATTGCCCAGGCTGCTGAAACCCGCAAAGCGGGCGAGCTTATGTCAGCGGCCGACGAAGCGCTTCGGCAGGCACAGATGGAGGAGGGATCTGCCTGTCATGCCGCTGATCGCGACCGGCCTGAGCACCATGACAGTGAAAAGTGGCGGATCATGATTGGCGAAGCGATCACCCAGGGACAGATGTCGCTGTGGATGCAGCCCATGATCAGCAATGGCGATAACGGGGTGCTGTTCCATCAGGTCTTTTCCCGGATGAGAACGGAGGAAGGCTGGATCAAGGCTGGTATTTTCGTGCCCATGGCGGAACGCTTTGGCATGATCCCCGACATTGATCGCTGGGTCCTTGAGCGTTCCCTGGCGCTTCTGCATACGGAACCAGACACTCGCCTGGCGTTAAGCCTGGGCATGGTTTCGGTGGCCAGTGAGGCATTCCGCAAAGAACTTCTGGAGCAGCTGTCCGCTGCCGGCAAGGAGCGCCGGCGATTGCAGATTGGTATTTCCGAGCAGGCTGTTCACCACCACCGGACGGCGGTAGGACTCCTGGTGCGTGGGTTGAACCGGCTCAAGGTGCCGGTGATTGTCGACCGCTTCGGTGTAGGCGGGGTGCCCTTCAGCTACCTGAGGAATCTGAGGTTCCAGGCACTGCGTATTGATAACAGCTTCGTTCATGATATCGACAGCCACGACGACAACCGCTTCTACCTCGAATCCGTGACGACCATCGCCCACAGCCGCGGCGTGCGGGTCTACGTCACGGGTGTTGAAACAGCCGGTGAATATGCGGCACTGCAGGGTGTCGGTATCGATGGCGCAATGGGGTACCATTTGGGCCGGCCATTTGAGGTGGGACATTAGTGTGTGATCGCGGTTACAGTGCCGAAAAACGCCGCAAATTGCATAAACGTTGCCGTTGCTTCATGGTATTCGCAGTGCGCGAACGGATAGCGTCCGGGATAAAACGACAAACAGGGGAACTGAAAACCGATGCCAGGAAAAATCAGACAGTATTTCAGTGATCGCAAAGACGACGTTCAGGACTACACCGGCGGAGGGGTTGTCGGCAAATTTATACTGGCCGTTGTGGTTGTGTACCTGCTTGTTGCCCTGGTGCTAGGCATGATCTGGAGCAGCGAGCCAGACGTTTTCTCGGTACGCGAACACACACGCGCCGTGGCCAATGAGATGCAGCGTGAACCGGTGGCCGGTTTCGCAACAACGGCAACCATGATCCGGGTGGCGGAGACTCTTCTCGATAAGCCTGGCGGTTACGTTTCGAACGACATATTCCCCCCGGGGCTTTGGCTCGACAACATGCCTAACTGGGAATACGGGGTGCTCGTACAGCTTCGCGACCTGTCCCGTGCCATGCGCAAGGACATCAGTCGTTCCCAGAGTCAGTCCGCTGAGGACCCTGACCTGACAATTGCTGAGCCTCAGTTCCACTTCGACAGCGGTAGCTGGGCCATTCCCTCCACCGAGGCGGAGTATCGTCGTGGCATCCAGGCCCTGTATAGCTACCTGGACCGCTTATCACGCCCCGATCAACCCAACGCCCAGTTTTTCGCCAGGGCTGACAACCTGGCCAACTGGCTGGCGGACCTGGAAACCCGCCTGGGCAGTCTATCCCGAACGCTTGGTGAGAGTGTTGGCAAAGCGTCAGTGTCCGACGCCGTGTCTAACGTCAATCCCGGCGACCCGCTTTCGGAAGATGTCATGGGCGAGGAGGTCAAGACCTCCTGGACGAAGATAGACGACGTGTTCTATGAGGCGCGCGGCAGTGCCTGGGCTCTGTTGCATATCTTCCGCGCCATTGAAGTGGACTTCCGCAAGGTGCTTAACGACAAGAACGCCCTGGCCAGCGCCAAACAGATCATTATCGAACTGGAAGGTGCGCAGGGTGAAATGTGGAGCCCCGTGATTCTGAACGGCAGCGGCTTCGGTGTGCTGGCCAATCACTCATTGACCATGGCGGCGTACCTGTCCCGCGCCAGCGCTGCGATCAGCGACATGCGTGACCTGCTGACCCGAGGCTGATGCCGGTACAGCATCGCCGCATAAAAAAAAACCGGGCCACGCAGCCCGGTTTTTTTGTCATCGACTGAAAGCGTCGCCGATCAGCCTTTGTAGGCCTTCACGGACGCTTCGATGGCCTTCTTGGCTTCGGCGGCGTTGGCCCAGCCCTGAACCTTAACCCACTTGCCCGGCTCCAGCGTCTTGTAGTTCTCGAAGAAGTGCTGGATCTGGTCGCGGAGCAGTTGCGGAAGATCTTCCACATCTTTCACGTCGGTGTAGCTCTTGGTGAGCTTGTCGTGGGGTACGGCAACCAGTTTGGCGTCGCCACCGGCTTCGTCTTCCATGTTCAGCACGCCAACCGGGCGGCAGCGAATCACCGAACCGGCCTGAACCGGATACGGGGTCACCACCAGCACGTCAATCGGGTCACCGTCGTCAGCCAGGGTGTGGGGAATGAAGCCGTAGTTGGCCGGGTAGAACATTGGCGTAGCCATGAAGCGGTCTACCAGCAGGGCGCCCATGTCCTTATCCAGCTCATACTTCACCGGGGAGCTGTTGGACGGGATTTCGATGGCCACGTAGATGTCTTCCGGCGGGTTCTTGCCAGCAGGGATATGGTCGAAGTTCATGGTCGATCCTTTCTGAAGTGCGTTTAACTGCGTTTAAAAAGTGGGCGCAATTATACGGGACAATGGTGTGGATCGAAACTAAACGTTGGTATCGCCTTACCGCTACAACCGCATCTGCTTGGCGATCAGTTCCTTCATGATCTCATCGGTACCGCCGCCAATCGACAGGATCTTGCCATCCCGGTAAAGCCGCTCTACGACGGATTCACGCATGTACCCCATGCCGCCGTGAATCTGAACGGCCTCGCGGGTGACTTTCTCGCACACCTCCACCGCAAAGTTCTTCGCCATGGCAACCTGCTTAATCGGGTTCTTGCCCGCCTGCATCAGCGCGGCACAGCGATAGGTATACTCCCGCGCCACGTCCACTTGGGTGGCCATGTCGACCAGCTTGTGACGGGTGACCTGGAATTTGTTCACCGGCCGGCCAAAAGCCTCCCGTTGGCCGGCCCAGGCTATCGAGGCTTCAAGGGCGATTTCGGCTGTCATGTAGGCCATGATGGATAAGCTGAGGCGTTCAAACAGAAAATTGCTCATGATCGCGATAAAGCCCGCATTCTCGGCACCGATCAGGCGGTTGGCAGGCACCCGGCAGTCCTCGAAAAACAGCTCCGCCGTATCGCTGGCCCACCAGCCCATTTTCTTGAGCTTCTTGCCGGTGAAAAAGCCGGGCATATCGCGGTCAATCAACAACAGACTGATGCCACCATGGCCCTCGCCACCGGTGCGTACCGCAACGGTGTAATGATCGGCACGCATGCCGCTGGTGATAAAGGTTTTGCTGCCGTTGACGATGTAGTCATCGCCGTCCCTGACGGCCCGGGTTTTGATATTGGCAACGTCGGACCCGCCGCCGGGCTCGGTAACTGCCAGCGCGGCAATCTTCTCGCCTCGCAGCACCGGGGGCACAATCGCTGCTTTTACGTCCTGCTGCGCCCACTTCGCCACCGGAGGCAGGCCGATATCCAGCGACCCCAGCCCAGCCACCAGGCCGCCGGAGGTGGATCGCATCAGCTCTTCGGAGACGGCGACTTTCATGAAAATATCGCCTTCACCAATGCCGCCAAGACTTTCCGGAAAACCGACCCCAAGCAGCCCGGCCTCCCCAGCGGTCTTATAAAGCTCCCTGGGGAACTCGCCAGCTTCCTCCCAGTCGTCTATGTAGGGCAACACATGAGTGGCAACGAACTTGCGGGCACTCTGGCGAACCTGTTCGTGGGTATCGTTGAAATAATCAGACACGGAAAGCCTCCCTGTGATCAAAAATCATGGAAGCAGTCTCACTCAATTTCAGCAACCAAGCAAGCGCTTGGTTTGCAGAAGGCCCGAAAAGAGTCCAGGCCGTGGAGAGACAGGGACATCAGGGGACGTCAAAAACAAGGATGTTTTTGTCGAGCGTACACGGACGTATTAACAGCGTGCCCCTGATGTCCCTGTCTCTTCACGGTCTCCTCCGTAGTCAGCCGTCCTGTCGGGAGAAACTCTTTACCCCGTCTTCGGTACCCAGCAACAACAAGTCCGCAGGACGCCGAGCAAACAGGCCATTGGTCACAATGCCCACAATGTTGTTCAACTGCTCTTCCACCTGAAGCGGGCGGGAAATATCCAGATTGTGGATGTCCAGGATGATATTGCCGTTGTCGGTGGTGAAACCCTCGCGATAAACCGGGTCGCCGCCGAGCTTGACGATTTCGCGGCCAACGTGGCTGCGAGCCATGGGTACCACTTCCACCGGAAGCGGAAACGCGCCCAGAATATCCACCTTCTTGGACCCATCGGCAATGCAGATAAACGTCTTGGCCACCGCCGCTACGATCTTCTCACGGGTCAGGGCGCCGCCGCCCCCCTTGATCAACTCCAGGCGTTCATTGGTCTCATCGGCACCGTCGATATAGAACTCAAGGGGGCCGGCACTGTTGAGGTCGTAAACCGGAATACCATGGCTCTTCAGGCGCTCAGCCGTGGCGTCGGAACTGGCGACGGCGCCATCGAAATCGGTGCGGATATCCGCCAGCAGATCGATGAAACAGTTGGCCGTACTGCCGGTACCCACGCCGATAACGCTCTCCTGATCCAGGTGCGGCCTGATATGGTCCAGTGCGGCCTTGGCGACGGCTTTCTTCAGTTCGTCCTGATTCATCGATCGACTCCGGTTTTGCAGGAAAGTGTGGTTAAAGCCGCCATTATAGCCCTTCTGTGGGGCGAGCTTATAGACGGAACCCAGGCAAAGTTTCTACACTGTCCGTTTTCCCAACGACAATCCAACTCCGGACGGACCCATGCCGCAACGCTACATAAAGAAAATCCTCGATGCCCGTGTTTACGACGTGGCCATCGAGACTCCGCTGACCGAGGCCCGTAGCCTCTCAAAGCGCTTTGGCAACAACATTCTGCTCAAGCGCGAAGACCTTCAGCCGGTGTTTTCTTTCAAGATTCGTGGCGCCTACAACCGGATTGCGCAGCTCTCTGAAGAGCAGAAAGCCAAGGGCGTGATTTGTGCCTCTGCTGGCAACCATGCCCAGGGCGTGGCCCTGGCTTCCAAGAACCTGGGTATCAAGGCGGTCATCGTCATGCCTCAGACCACGCCAGAGATCAAAGTGCGATCTGTGCGTGATCACGGCGCCAAAGTGGTTCTCAAGGGCGACGCTTTTGATGAGGCCGCAGCCCATGCTCAGGAGCTGATTGCGAAGCACGGCTACACCTACATCCCGCCCTATGACGACCCGGACGTCATCGCCGGGCAGGGCACTGTGGCCATGGAAATCATGTGGCAGTTCAGCAAACCCATTCATGCCATCTTTATCTGCGTTGGCGGCGGCGGACTGATTGCTGGTATGGCTGCCTACATCAAGTACCTGCGCCCGGAAATCAAGGTGATCGGCGTTGAACCCGAGGATTCCAACTGCCTGCAGGCGGCCATGAAGGCTGGCAAGCGGGTGGTACTGGACGAAGTGGGCATCTTCGCGGATGGCGTGGCCGTCAAGCAGATCGGCAAATACCCCTGGGAGATCTGCAAGGATCACGTAGACGAGGTGATCACCGTCTCCACCGACGAAATCTGCGCCGCCATCAAGGATGTCTTCGAAGACACCCGCTCCATCGCCGAACCGGCCGGTGCGCTCGGCGTGGCTGGTATCAAGAAGTACATCGAGCGCGAACAGATCGAGAATGAAAACCTGGTGGCCACCCTCAGTGGGGCCAACATGAACTTCGATCGCCTGCGCTATATCTCGGAGCGCACGGAAATCGGTGAAAAGCGCGAGGCCATCCTGGCGGTGACCATCCCGGAGAAACCGGGGGCCTTCAAGACGTTCATCAACGCCCTGCACAAGCGCAGCATCACCGAGTTCAATTACCGCTACGCCGATGCCACCAATGCGACCATCTTCGTGGGCATCCAGATTGCGGCGGGCGGCCATGGCCGTGAAGACCTTATCCAGGACCTGCGGGAAACCGGGTACTCAGTGATTGACCTGACCGAGAGCGATCTGGCGAAGCAGCACATTCGCCATATGGTGGGTGGTCATGCGCCAACCATCACCAACGAGAAAGTTTTCCAGTTCGAGTTCCCGGAGCGCCCGGGTGCCTTGCTGAAGTTCCTGATGTCCTTGGGCACGCGCTGGAACATCTCCATGTTCCATTACCGCAACCACGGTGCGGCCTACAGCCGTGTTCTGCTGGGCGCCCAGGTGGAAGACGACGAAGTGAAAGACTTCGAGAAGATGCTCGACAAGGTCGGCTTCCGCTACGAAAACATGACTGACAATGAGGCTTATCAGCTGTTTTTGGGAGCCGGGAACAACAAGTCTTCTTAATTTGCTGCGAGAACCGGGGAGGAAGCCCCCTCCCGAAACACGCTCAAGCACATCCATGTGGCGCTTGAGCTCCGCCATCCATGGCTCCGCACAGTTTCGGGAGGGGGCTTCCTCCCCGGTTCGGCAAACTTTGGAGCGGCTTACAAAAATTTAATCTGTGAAAAATTGTAAAACGCAGGATAGGTGTTAGTCTTTCGTCTAATTCTTGAAAACAAGAATAGTCAACTGATTTAGATCGATTTTACTATTTAAAATACCGGAGAATCCCCTCATGGGCCGCAAGCCTGACATTATCCGGACGGTCGTGCTGATTTTCGCCGTTGGCCTTGTTATTACTGGCTTCACATCACTTCAGGCCTCTGACGATGAGCCTACGGCCTCCGATAGCGAAGCCTTTACAGTGTCCGCCGTTCGAGACTAAACCTTACCGAAAGCTCTTCGATCTCATTCGGTAACGCTCTCTGTCAGTCACCACACTGTGCAGAGGGATATCCCAGGGTTCCAGCGGTAACTCCGATACTTTTTGACAGTCATGGGCCAGCCCGATCAGCTTGGGGGCCAGTCGTGGCCGGATTCGCGTGAACGCAAAGGTGCGATCATAGAAGCCGCCACCCATGCCCAGGCGGCCACCGAAACCATCAAATCCCACCAGCGGAAACAGCACTGCATCCAGCGCCCATGGTGGCCGCTCCAGCCCCTTGTGGAAGGGTGGTTCAGGAATGCCAAAGCGGTTGGCCGTCAGCTCGGTGCCATCGGTAAAAGGGCTGAAAACCAGCCTGCCGCGGTGCACCGGATGCAGCACCGGCAAATAGAAGTGAATGCCTCGCCTGCGGGCAACATGAACGTACACCTGGGGATCAATTTCACCGTCGTTGGGCAGGTATACGGCAACGTGGCGGGCCCTGAAAAGGTCAGGATGTTTCAACAGGTTCAGCGCAAGCTGGTCAGCGGCAATCTGTTGTTCTTCCGCAGACAGCGAGCGGCGCTTCTTCCGAAGGGCCTTGCGAAGATTGCTTCGGGATTGCGAGTCAGGGTGCTCTTCAAAGGGCTGGGATGAGACAACGTTGGTCAACATAGAGCTTTTTCTACCATCGGGCTGCCCCTGTTGTACAGAAAAATGTCGCCTGTCACCGGTCTCTGGTTATGTCGGTGTGGCGAGCCGATAGGCTATCATTGGCCCTTCAAACTTTTCGTTCAACAGCAGGTCAACCCATGAACCATGATGCATTAACGAGTGTCCTCGAATCAGACGGCGAAGAACGATACGACTATTTCCTGAGCCAGGTCGGGGAGGAGCGTGAAATCTGGATTCTGGTGAATGCGGAGAATCGCTTCCTCAAGATCGTGTCTGAAGATGGCGATGTGGAGTACCTGCCGGTATGGCCCAGTGAGGCATTCGCGGTGGAATATGGTAAGGGTTCCGACGATCTCACGCCTAAGCGTATTCCGTTGCCGGATTTTTTCAGGAAATGGGTGCCGGGTCTGACGAAAGACGGTCTGGACGTCGGGGTGCTGCCTGGCCCGGATGATACCCTGTGGATAACCGAGCCGGAAGAGCTGAAACGCGACCTGCAGGATGAATTGTCGAGTTTCTGAGGATCTTGGTTGAAAGTAAAGCTTCCCGGGCTGCCGTTATCGGATGTGGCCCTTGAACCCAAAGTTCAAGGTCGGTGGCCGCTGTGACATATTAGGCTTTCCCCGTATGGGGACGTGCTCACAATGCCCTGAAGTAGCCACCTGGGTAGTGCGCATCGGCTCGAGGACGAATCCGACCAGCGAACAGCCCAGGAAGTTAATTTCATTATACGGGCATTGCCGGGGCCGATTGCAACACCTGAATCGGATTCCTGTGTAAGGACTAGTTACCGGTGCCTTCACCCAGTGCGGTATCGAGCTTTTCGTCCATGGCGTTGAGAATTGAACTGGCGGTGTCCGACATGGTGTCCCGCTCAAGCATCTCATTGGTGATGTTGAGTGCCGCCATCACGGCGATACGTTCGGTACCGAATACCTTGCCGCTGGCACGTATTTCCCGCATTTTGGTGTCCAGGTGCCTGGCGGAGCGGAGAAGGGCTTCCTGCTCTTCCTGGGGGCAGGCGACCAGGTATTCCTTGTCGAGAATCTTGACTTCGACGGTTGTCGGCTGCTGTGGCATCAGTGGTGCTCCAGGGCCCGGAGGCGGCCTATCATGGCTTCAATCTTGTTTTTGGCAAGATCATTCTTGTGCATGAGCTGCGCTCGCTCACGGTTCCAGTCGTCCTGCAGCTCGCGCAGCATCGCGTTGTCACGTTCCAGTTTGCGACAGTGTTCGATCAATCTGTCGAGTTTGTCCGCCAATGCCTGTAGTTCGGACTGTTCCATGAGTCGTCCAACGCCTGTATCAAAGAAGTGAACTAACTATAAGTGTGGACTGCAAGCTGGTCAATTTACAGGGATGTCATGGCCCGCGTTGCGTGATGTCCGTCACTCTGGGGCCACGTGTCCCAGCCCCTGTTTTCGGCTGCCCCGCCAGGCCTGGAGTGCTGGAATCAGTCCCACGAGCAACGCGGCCAGAGGGACGCTGGCGATGATCGACCATTCCGTTGCATTCAGCGGCCGCAAGCCTACCTGAACGCCCCATGTATCCAGTAGCCAGGGGCTAAGAGCCGCGATGCCGGCCGCTCCGGCCAGGATCGCGAGCCCGCAGGCCGCGATGGCCAGCAGAATGCATTCGATCACGTGCAATGCCGCGATGAGGGCCGGCGAAGCCCCGGTAGCCCTGAGAATCGCCACTTCCTGCCGCCGCTGCGCTTGCAGAGTCAGCAACACGGCCACGAGCCCGACCAGGCTGGTGACCACGACAAAGCCGGTGATGCCCAGCAAGGCTTTTTCGAACTGGCCCATGATTCGCCAGAGTTCGCTGAGCGCCACCCCCGGGAGAATCGCCGACAACGGTTCGAGCTGCGATTCGTTGATCTGGCGCTGAACCTGAAAAGTCAGCACCTTGCGGTCGATGCCCACGAATGCGGCGGTAATCGCGTCCGGTGTGAGGTCCCTCTGCCTGGCCTGTTCGGGCGTGACGGTTCGCCCGGGGATGGCAACACCGGATTCCCAGCCAATATGGATGGCTTCGAGGCCCTCCAGGCTGACGTAAACTGCCTGGTCCACCGGTGTGCCAGTGGGAGCGAGGATGCCAGTGACCGTAAACGGAGTGTCCTTGTGGTTGGAGAAGCTGGTCTTGCCGCCACCATGGGACAGGACAACCCTGTCGCCAGTCTGGTGAGCGTGCTTGCGGGCTACTTCGGCCCCCAACACCACGTCGAAGACATCGGCGAACCATTCTCCCTCGGCCAATGCGGGTTTCTGGTCCCGACCGTAGCGGAAATGTTCCGGGAACTGCTCGCTGGTGCCGACAACCCGGTGCCCGCGATAACTGTCACCCAGGGATATGGGCACCAGCCAGCCGATGCGCTCATCCTCCTGCAGTTTCTCGTAGGTACTCCAGCGGATGTTATTGGTGGCGTCACCGATGTGAAAGACCGTGTACAGCAGCAGGTTCAGCTGACCGCTGCGAGCGCCCACGATCAGGTCGGTGCCGGAGATGGTGCTGGTAAAGGACTGCTTCACTTCGGTGCGAAGGTACTGAACGCCCAGAAGCAGGGTGATGCTGAGCGTCAGGGTCAGGGTTACCAGCGCCAGTACCCTGCGCCGATACCAGAGGCTTGCCATGGCCAGAGACAGTGCCAGCCGCAGGTTCATGGGGTCACCTCCAGGGCCAGTTGGTGGTTAAAGCGTTGGGCCAGGCTCTTGTCGTGACTGACAAAGACAACGGATGAGTGTTTTTCCGCCGCCAGCCCCAGCAACAACTCGATAAAGCGGTCCCGGTTGTCGCTGTCCAGGGCCGAGGTGGGCTCGTCGGCGAGGATCAGTTCCGGGGCGCCGGTCAGTGCCCGGGCGGCGGCTACTCGCTGTTGTTGCCCGACGCTGAGGGTGGTAACACGCCGGTGCCAATGGCTCTGGGGGATGCCCAGGGCAGTCAGCAGGGATTTCGCTTCTGCCTCCGGCGAAGACAAGGCCCGCGCTCGGCGTTTCCGTGAAAGCTTGCAGGGCAGTGTGACGTTGTCCAGCGTGCTCAGGTAGGGCACCAGGTTGAACTGCTGGAAGATAACGCCCATGTGGTCGGCCCTGAATCGGTCGCGTTGGCCGCTGGTCAGGCCTGCCAGGTCTGTGCCCAGTAATTCCAGGCGACCGGTGTCCGGCACGATCAGGCCTCCCATCAGGCTCAGGAGTGTGCTCTTGCCGCTACCGCTGGGGCCTCGCAGGAAAAGGTGTTCACCGCTGTTCAGTGTTACGTCAGGATAGCGGATGCCCGGCTGGGTCCGGTCCCAGCGAAAAGTGAGTTCGCTGACGCGGAGGGTTTGCCGTGGGGTTACGGAACTCTCTGAGGTTACGGAACTATCTTTGTGCAAGTCTGTCTTGCCGGTCATGTCAGGCATTGGTCATCCGGTGTATGATCCCTGAATCGTTACAGGAGACGTCAGTTTTATGTCAGAACCTCTGGAATCCCGCTCGCGGCAACGCTCTCTGTTCGCCACCCTGTGTATGGTGGCGCTGGTCGCGGCCTTCAGTCTTTCAACCGCCGTTAGCGCAAAAGACGCCTCGCAAGAGATCGACTGGCTGGAATTGATGCCAGAGGAGGATCTCAACCTACTCGAGAATATGCCAGAAGTCTCCCACGAGGGTGACGGCCCTGCCACATTGCCGGACGAGATCATGACAGGCCGCGTGGTGCCTGAAATGGATGGCCGGTCGGGCCGGATTCCGGGTTTCGTCGTGCCGCTGAAAACCACACAGGATATGCGCATTCTGGAGTTTTTCCTGGTGCCATACTATGGCGCCTGCATACACGTGCCGCCACCTCCTCCAAACCAGATCATCCACGTGAAGTACAAGAAGGGCTTCAAGCTGGAAGCACTCTACGATCCGGTGTGGATTGAGGGCACCCTGAAGATCGAGAAGACCGAGAACGACATTGCTTCGTCTTCCTACTCCATCGTGGCGGAGAACGTCTCACCCTACGAGGAGTAATGTCTTTGCAGGGCGTTCATAGGTCAGTTGTTGACC
This sequence comes from Marinobacter sp. G5_S1_61_S3, assembly GCF_054968585.1. NCBI lineage: Bacteria > Pseudomonadati > Pseudomonadota > Gammaproteobacteria > Pseudomonadales > Marinobacteraceae > Marinobacter > Marinobacter sp. G5_S1_61_S3. The sequence goes on from NZ_JBQKUK010000006.1 coordinate 80,121, forward strand.
GTAAATGCCCGGTTTGAGGGTGTCAGCCGGGCACTACCCTGGCCAGAGGGGCTGACCCATTCGACGGTGAGCTCCTCCATGCCCTCGAACCTCTCCATCAGTGCCGATGTAAATTCCTGATCGGCGTCGATGCGGTTGCATTCCAGTTGCTGGGATACGTCGTATTCCCGATGAGTGGCTTCCCCATGATGTTCTTCGTCATGATGTCCTTCGTCGTGATGTTCGGCCTCGTGATGATCGTGCTCGTCGTGGCCGTGATGAGTCTCCCCACCATGGTTTTCGTCTTCCCCGCCGAGTTCCACGGCTGCGGCCGTCACGCGGCAGTCGGCCGCTGCGGTGTTGACCAGCGGCGTGGTTTCCAGCCAGCGGGTAATGTCCGCCAACCGGCTTTTTTCCGCCTCTGTGCGGGCGCCATGCTCGAACCCGGCGAGGTTGTAGGCCGGGGAATTGAGCATCAGGTCAATACGGTTTTCTTCCACCGCCATCTGCAATCGGGCATGGCCGTGCTCGTGGGCGCCGGGATTGTCGGCGGCCAGCGCCATCGGTGCCAGGCTGCAGGCGGCGACCATACATCCAAGTGTATGCAGCGAGCGTGGACGGTTGGGGGGTAAGCGTTTAGCGGACATGGCAGGCGGCTCTCCTTGAAATTGATATGTTATAACATAATTTACTCTTTCCCGGTCCGGAATCAAGAGGGCAAGTGTCTTAAATGCGCCTGAATGCTAGGATAGGGCCTTCACTCATTCATACAGGACCGTCCCGTTTCATGTCCGAAACCGACACCTCCAACGCCCGCGCCGTCGCCTTTGAGCGCTGGGCGAATATGTTCACCGCTCACAAGGCTTTCAGTCATCCATCAGAGCTCCATGGCGTGCTTTGTGGCCGGCTCGCTGCCGGCGCTCGTATCAATGAAGAAGAATGGCTGGCCATGGTGTGTGAGCACATGGGCCTGCCCCAGGCTGCGACCGACGAATCGGACGAACTGCGGGAATTTATGGCCTCGGCCTATAGCCAGACGCTTGAGCTGTTGAAGGCTACCGATATGAGTTTTCAGCCCTTGCTGCCGGACGATGATTACGCCATCGAACAGCGACTGGAAGCGCTCACCTCCTGGGTGCGTGGTTTCCTGGAGGGCATGGCGCTGTCCGCTGGTCAGGCACTGGGTGAGGCGCCGGACGAGATTCGCGAACTCATTGAAGATCTGGTGGCGATCAGTCAGGTGGCCGATGATGACGAGCCGGACGATGAAAGCGAACAACAATTGATGGAAATCGTCGAATATGTACGGCTGGGGGCGCTAGCGGTGTTTACTGAGTTCAATCCGCCGGAAAAGCCGTCACCCAATACCCCGACTTTGCACTGAACAACGCTGATACCCGTGGGAGACTTCATGGCTTCACTGATACCCGTCAAGGAATTCAACGATCGCCGGCACCGGCTGATGGAAAGAATGGCGCCGGATAGCATTGCCATACTGCCAGCCGCCCCTGAACGGGTGCGCAACCGGGATGTCCTGCATCCGTTTCGCCAGGACAGTGACTTCCATTACCTGACGGGGTTTGGTGAGCCGGAAGCGGTCCTGGTTCTGATTCCCGGCCGGGAGCATGGAGAGTCCGTACTTTTCTGTAAGGAACGAAACCCGGAAAAGGAGCTTTGGGATGGCTTCCTGGCAGGCCCCGAGGGTGCCATCGAGACCTTCGGCCTGGACGATGCCTTTCCCATTGCCGATATTGACGACATCCTGCCCGGCATGATCGAAGGCCGCAGCCGGGTGTATTACCCACTGGGCAAAGATCATAATTTTGATGCCAAGGTGATGGACTGGGTCAAACTGATCCGCAGCAAGGTGCGTTCGGGGGCCCATCCGCCCGGAGAGTTCGTAGCCTTGGAACACTTGCTCCACGACTTGCGCCTGTACAAGAGCGCGGCGGAAATCAAGGTGATGGCAAGGGCCGGCGAGATCAGTTGTGAGGCCCACAAGCGGGCGATGAAGAGGGCCGGCAAAGGGGTCTTTGAATATGCCCTGGAAGCCGAACTGATCCACACGTTTATGGAAAACGGTGCCCGCTCCACGGCCTATCCGTCGATTGTGGGGGGCGGCCAGAACGCCTGTATCCTCCACTACATTGAAAACAGCGCCCCGTTGAACGATGGCGACCTGGTGCTTATCGATGCAGGCTGTGAACTGGAATGCTATGCCTCCGATATTACCCGTACCTTCCCGGTCAGCGGAAGGTTCAGCGATGAGCAGCGGGCCCTGTATGAAGTGGTGCTGGCGGCCCAGTACGCGGCCATTGAGGAAGTTCGTCCCGGGAATCACTGGGACCATCCCCACCAGGCCGCACTGAAAGTACTTACCCAGGGCCTGATCGATCTTGGCCTGCTCAAGGATACGACGGTAGAGCAGGCCATCGAGGAACAGGCATTCAAGCCGTTCTTCATGCACCGTACCGGCCATTGGCTTGGCCTGGATGTGCATGATGTCGGGGACTACAAGGTGGGCGATGCGTGGCGCGAACTGGAGCCGGGCATGGCACTGACCGTGGAGCCCGGGCTATATGTGGCGCCGGACAACACCAGCGTGGATGCGAAATGGCGTGGTATCGGCATTCGCATCGAGGATGACGTGGTGGTGACGAAAGAGGGCTGTCGGGTACTCACCGAGGCGGTCCCCAAGACCATTCCCGAGATTGAAGCGCTGATGGCCGACTGACCGTGAACCAGCACGATACCGATATCATCATCGCCGGTGGTGGGCTGGCAGGAGCCACCCTGGCATTGGCACTGGCGAAAACCTTGCCGCAATTGCGGGTGACCGTGGTAGAGGCGTTTCCGTTGTCTCCGGACGCCCTGCCTGACAGTTACCAGCCCAGCTACGATGCCCGCTCCACAGCGCTGGCCTGGGGCTCAAGGTTGATCTTTGAAGAACTGGGCCTGTGGCAACGGCTTTCCGAGCATGCCACGCCCATTCGCCATATTCATGTATCGGATCGTGGGCATTTCGGGGCCACGCGCCTGAACGCCGCCGAGCACCAACAGGAGGCTCTGGGCTATGTCGCGGACAACCGCTGGATGGGGCTGTGCCTGATGCGGGAACTGCTGCAGACGCATGTGGTCTGGGAAGCACCGGCGGAAGTGACAGCCATGCAGCCGCTATCGGAGGGTGTTCGCGTTACCCTGGGCGCCGACACGGGAAATCGGGAACTGACCGCGCAGTGTCTGGTGGTGGCTGACGGCGGCCGTTCCGGCCTGCGTGAAACACTGGGCTTCCGGGTCAATGAACAGGCGTATGATCAGCATGCCCTGATCGCCAATGTCTCCACCTCCCATAGTCATGAGTTTACCGCGTTTGAACGTTTCACCGATGCTGGCCCCATGGCGTTGTTGCCTCACGGCTCGCCAGCGCGCGCCGGCACAAACGCCGCCCTGGTATGGACGTTGAGTAGTAAGGCTCTTGATGAACTGCTGTCATTGGGCGATGACGATAAGTGCCAGCGACTGCAGCATCGTTTTGGCTGGCGCCTGGGGCGTTTTACCCGCATCGGGGAATGCAGCCACTACCCGCTGACCCTGAAAACCGTGGATGAGGCGGTTCGCCCCGGTGTGGTGTTGGTAGGCAATGCGGCGCACACCCTTCATCCGGTTGCCGGTCAGGGCTTCAACCTGGCCTTGAGAGGCCTGATGGCTCTGGTGGAACAGTTCCGTGTGGCCGTCGAGCAGCAGCAACCCCTCGGCAGCCTGGGCGTGCTTAACGCTTATCAGGCTCGTCATCGCCGGGACTGGCAACAAACCGTACGGTTTTCCGACTCACTGATCCAGCTTTTCGGTAATCATCTACCCCTGGTGGCCACCGCCCGCGACGCCGGCCTGATGGGGCTGGATCTGCTACCCGGCGCCAAGCGCTGGTTTGCCCGCCAGGCTATGGGCCTGGGTGGGCGCCGGGCCGAGCTTCGTACTCCTGACAACGTTTTCTCGGAACGCAATGACCATGAGTGAGCAACCGCAATTCGATATCCTGGTGGTTGGCGGCGGCATGGTGGGCTCGGCCCTGGCGCTGGGTTTGTCTCGGCAGGGCTGGAATGTCGGGCTGGTGGAAGGTGCCGACCGAAAGGCCTTGATGCAGGGCCTCGAAGAAGCGCTATCTGTGGAAGATTTCGACCCCCGCGTGAGCGCCATTTCGGTCGCCAGCCAGCGGCTGCTGGAACAGTTGGGGGTATGGCCGGACATAACCGCTGGTCGTCACTGTCCCTACCAGACGATGACGGTGTGGGACGGCGATGGCACCGGCCGCATCCAGTTCGAGGCGGCAGAACTCCGCGCCCCGGCGCTGGGTACGATCATTGAGAACCGTCGAATTGTGCGAGCACTGTTTGATGCTCTGGCTGACAGCGCTGTGACCCTGATTGACGGGGTCAGGGTGAGTGGCTGGTGGCGGGACGGGCACACGCGAGGCATCCGCCTGGAAGACGGCCAGACCTTCGGCGCCAGGCTTGTAGTGGCGGCGGACGGTGCCCACTCCCGATTGCGCCAGTGGGTGGGGCTACCGACCCGCGAGTGGGATTACGGCCAGCAGGCCATCGTATGCACCGTTCGAACGGCCCAGAGCCACCGCTATACCGCCTGGCAACGGTTCTCGCCCACAGGACCTCTGGCTTTCCTGCCATTGTTGTCAGAGTCCGGCGATGAGCATTTTTGTTCTATTGTATGGTCACAGGATACTGAAGAGGCACGGCGTCTGATGGGGCTGGATGACCACGCCTTCAAAGCGGAACTGGAACGGGCGATAGAGCGTGAACTGGGCGCAGTGGATCTGGTCTCGCGTCGCTACGCGTTTCCTTTGCGTCAACGCCATGCCAAGGAATACATTGCCCCTGGCTTTGCGCTGGTGGGAGATGCTGCCCATACCATTCATCCCCTGGCCGGCCAGGGGGCGAATCTGGGTTATGGGGATGTTCGTGCGTTGCTGGATGAACTTGCCAGTGCCCGGAGCAAAGGCATTGATCCAGACAACGAGCTTGTTCTGGCTCGCTACCAGCGCCGTCGCAAGGGTGAGAACCTCGCGATGATGGCGGCCATGGAAGGTTTCAAGCAACTGTTTGGCCGTGATGAGTTGACCCTGCGTTGGCTCCGCAACACCGGCATGCGCTGGCTGAACCAGCTTGGGCCGATCAAGAATCGTATTGCCGCCGAGGCCATGGGGCTGGATGCCTGAGTATGGTTTGCAGGGCGTACCATAAACATCGTTGAACCAAAAGGAATTCGTTATGGCTGCCAGCAGTCTCCTCGTATTGATTGATGACATCGCCACGGTTCTGGACGATGTGGCGTTGATGACCAAGGCGGCCACCAAGAAAACCGCCGGCGTGCTGGGGGATGACCTTGCGCTTAATGCCCAACAGGTGACCGGTGTGAAACCTGCACGGGAACTGCCGGTGGTCTGGGCGGTGGCGAAGGGCTCGATGCTCAACAAGGCCATCCTGGTTCCGGGCGCTCTCGCCATCAGCTTCTTCGTGCCCTGGTTGGTGATTCCCCTGCTGATGCTGGGTGGCGCCTTTCTCTGCTTTGAGGGGTTTGAAAAAATCGCTCACCGGTTCCTCCACAGGCAGGAAGATGAACAGCACAAGGAAGAACTTCGCAACGCCCTCAAAAATCCCGAGGTCGATCTGAAAGCGGTTGAGCAAGACAAGATCAAAGGGGCGATCCGCACGGACTTTATCCTGTCGGCCGAAATCATAGCGATCACCCTGGGAACGGTCAGTAGTCAGAGCATCGGAATGCAGTTCATGGTGCTGACGGTCGTCGCCGTAATGATCACCATCGGTGTCTATGGCTTGGTGGCCGGCATTGTGAAACTGGACGATGGCGGTCTGTACCTCAGCCAGAAAGAAAGTCCATTCGCCAGGCGGGTTGGGGAAGGCATCCTCTGGTTTGCTCCCTGGATGATGAAAGCCTTGTCCGTGCTGGGCACCATCGCCATGTTCCTGGTGGGTGGCGGCATTCTCACCCATGGACTGCCACCGGTGTATGAGGCCATTCATCACTTTGTCGAAGGTTTTGGTAGTGTCGCCCAGGCCGTTATTCCGGTGCTTGCGGACGGCCTTTTCGGCGTTGTAGCGGGGGCTTTGCTGGTAGCGGTGATCACACCACTGACAAAACTCTGGAAGGCGCTTTCGGCCTGAGCTAAACGCAGGCGTCGAACAGGCGGCTGACCAGCACAGGTACGGCGGTCTCCACCCGGAGGATACGGTTGCCAAGGTGTACCGCTTCGCAGCCCGCCTCGGTCAGCTTGTCGACTTCATACGGTATGAATCCGCCTTCCGGGCCAACGCACAGGGTGGCGGGTTCGTTGATGTGTGCCGGGCAGGGCGTGCTGGTGCCGGGGTGGGCCACCAGAGCACGGGTATTTCTCAGCAGGGCCGGCAATTCATCTTCCACGAACGGCTTGAACAGCTTGCGGACGTGCAGCCGGGGCAGGTGGGTGTCCCGCGCCTGCTCCAGGCCGAGTACCATGTTTTCCCGCAGATTGTCGTCCGACAGCCACGGCGTTTGCCAGAAGCTTTTCTCCACCTTGTAGGCATTGATCAGCCAGATATCCTTGACGCCAAGGGTTGCGCAGGTCTGCAGTACACGGCGGAACATCTTTGGCCGTGGCATGGCCAGGATCAGCGTCAAGGGCAGTGGGGCTGGCGGTGGTGTGGTTAATTCCACCTGGAGTACGGCCTCGGTATCGTTAAGCCTGACCACGCGACCCGTGCCAATATCGCCGTCCACCAGGCCCACAGGTACCAGGTCGCCTTCCGCAACCTTCAGCACTGAATGCAGGTGTGCCAGCCGGCGGCCCGTGAGCACGGCTGTGTCCGTTGCCACGAAATCATCCTGAAACAGTAGCGCCAGGTTCATTCGTTGGAGGCGTCCGTTGCATCAGGGGCTTCCACCTCGCGCCTGGCGAGCCGACCAAACAGAATGCCGAGTTCAAACAACAGCCACATGGGCACCGCCAGCAGGGTCTGGGAGATGATGTCCGGTGGGGTCAGCAACATGCCGATTACGAAGCAGCCCACCACGATGTACGGGCGCTTCGCAGCGAGGTCTTCGGGCGTGGTGGCGCCAGTGAGAATCAGCAGTATGGTGGCGATGGGAATTTCGAAGGCAACCCCGAAAGCGAAGAACATCTTCAGTACGAAATTGAGGTAGCTGCTGATATCCGGCAACTCAACAATGCCTTCCGGGCCGATGGCGGTGAAGAATCCGAACACCAGCGGGAACACCACGTAATAGGCAAAGGCCGCCCCCAGATAAAACAGGACGACCGACGTAAACAGTAAGGGGAACGCCAGTTTCTTCTCATGGGCATACAGGCCCGGCGCAATAAAACTCCAGAGCTGGTAGAGGATCACCGGAATGGCCACGAACACGGCTAGCACCAGGGCCAGTTTCAATGGCGCGAAGAACGGGGAGGTGATGTCCGTTGCGATCATGGTCTGGCCGACTGGCAGCAGGTCCCGCAAGGGTTGCGATATCAACAGGTAGAGTTCATTGGCAAACGGGTAGATGGCGGCAAAACAGATGATCACCGCCAACACCATTTTCAGCAGGCGGTTGCGCAGCTCCAGCAAATGCTCGATCAGTGGCATTTCCGGCTGTGCATCTTCGGGACGTTGGGCGTTTTTGCCGTCGGGCTGGGTGGTCATGAACGGTTATCCGGCGTGCTTTCCTGTTGTTTCGGGGTGCCATCGGCCGAATGGTCGTGCGTGCTGTCATCCTCTCGTGGCGGATCATCAGGGGCCAGAGAGGCATGTCCGGAACCGTTGGCTGAGGTAGGGTCTTCCTCAGGGTCCATTACGGGCTCTTCGGGTTCGGCAATCCGACGGGTCGCAGGTGCGGGCCGGTGTTTGGGCTTATCGTCGTCGGACAGAACCATGTGTTCGTATTTCTTGGCCTCGTCCAGGGCGCCGCGCACCGACTTCTGGACATCTTCCAGGCCGACGTCGCCGGCTTTGCGCAGTTCTTCGCGAAGCTCTTCCGCTTTGAGCTGACGGTCGAGTTCCGAGGAGAACTGGCTCACCATTCGGCGGGCACCACCAATCCAGCGCCCGGCTGCCCGGGCCGCTGTAGGCAGCCGTTCGGGGCCGAGAACCAGTAACGCAATGACGCCGCAGATCAGCAGCTCGACAAAGCCGATATCAAACATTCAGCCCGTCTCAGCTGTGGGACTTGTCCCGTGGCTTTTCTTCGGCGCGGGCTTCATGAGCTTTCGCGTCGGCATCGTCTGCAATGGCGTCCGGGTCATCGTCCTTCTTGTCGTCTTCGTTCATGGATTTTTTGAACCCACGAATGGCACCGCCGAGATCCCCGCCGATGTTGCGGAGCTTTTTGGTTCCGAACAACAGGATAACAATGCCAAGTACGATTAGGAGTTGCCAGATACTGATGCCCATGCCGGGACCCTCGTCTTAAGGTTTCTGTTACGGTTGATTGTACGCCACTTCGGGGGGCTTCCGGAAACCCTCTTCAGGGTTGCCCGGATCACTGTTCCCGGGAGGCTTTTTCTTCAAGGCCAGACAGGTCAAATCGGCTGGCGAGCTCGTCGATGACGTCCTTGGGGCCAAGGCCAAGCCGGGACAGCATCACCATGCTGTGAAACCAGAGGTCGGCGGTTTCATAAACCACGTCCCGGGTTTCACCGGAGTGCTCCGCGTCCTTGGCGGCCAACAACGTCTCGGTGCACTCTTCCCCTACCTTTTCCAGGATCTTGTTGAGCCCCTTCTGGTGCAGGCTGGCGACATAGGAGGTTTCCGGATCGGCCTCCTTGCGGGCTTCCAGCACCTGGGCCAATTGCTCAAGAATGTCACTCATGGTTGCTACCTCCCTGTTTGTCACCGTAAATAGCGCCGGGATCCCGCAGAACCGGATCCACGCTCGTCCATTGCCCGCCTTCCAGTTTGCGATAAAAGCAGCTTCGTCGCCCGGTGTGGCAGGCGATACCGCCTTTCTGCTCAACCTTCAGAAGAATGACGTCTTCATCGCAGTCCAGCCGGATTTCCGAGATCACCTGTTGGTGCCCGGAGGTTTCCCCTTTGCGCCACAATTTGCCGCGGGAACGGGACCAATATACGGCCTGGCCTTCTTCAGCGGTCAGCCGGAGCGACTCTGCGTTCATCCAGGCCATCATCAGGATGTCGCCGGTAGCGGCGTCCTGGGCAATGGCAGGTACCAGCCCATCCGCATTCCAGCGGATTTCCTCTAACCAGTCAGGCGTCCCGACTCTAGCGTTTGAATCTTGCATTTAGATGACTTCCGTCAGTTTTTCCGTTCATGGCCTACAACCAGCCAGGCCGCCACGGCCAGTAAAGCCCAACCATGAACGGGCATGGTCTGTGCGAGGGTGGCAAGGTCGTGGTCGAGGCTCAGCCAGGCCACCCCCGCCAGGGCTGCAGCGGCCAGCCCCCGTCGCCAGCGCCGGTCGGCCCGGGCCCGGTTTTCACGAATAAGTTCCAGTGTAGCGCGACTGGGGTGGTCGTTGGAGCCCGTGTTGCGTAACTGCACCAGCGCGTCGTGTACCAGCTGTGGCATTTCCGGCGACTGCTCCAGCCAGGCGGGCAAATGGGACTGCAGGGATTTGATCAGGCCGGACGGGCCGATGCGTTTGCGCATCCAGGCTTCCAGGAAGGGTTGAGCAGTGCTCCAGAGGTCCAGATCCGGATAAAGCTGACGCCCCAGGCCTTCCACATTCAGCAGGGTTTTCTGCAGCAGTACCAGTTGCGGTTGCACTTCCATGTTGAAGCGCCGCGCCGTCTGGAACAGCCGTAGCAGGAAGTGGCCAAAGGAGATGTCTTTCAGTGGCTTCTCGAAAATCGGCTCGCAAACGGTGCGGATAGCGGCCTCGAATTCGTTGACCCGGGTGTCCGGTGGCACCCAGCCGGACTGGATATGCAACTCGGCGACCTGGCGGTAATCGCGGCGGAAAAACGCCAGCAAATTGCGGGCAAGATAGCTTTGGTCATCCGGTGCAAGAGTGCCAACGATGCCGAAATCGATGGCAATGTACTTCGGGTCCGCGGGGTTGCTGACATCCACGAAAATATTGCCCGGGTGCATGTCGGCGTGGAAGAAGCTGTCCCGGAAGACCTGGGTGAAGAAGATCTCCACCCCTTTCTCTGCCAGTACTTTCAGATTAACGCCGGCTTCACGAAGCGCCGGAACGTCGGCAATGGGGATGCCGTGAATGCGCTCCATGACCAGAACGGACTTGCGTGTGTAGTCCCAGTCGATGGAGGGGATATAAATCAGCGATGAGTTCTCGAAATTACGGCGCAGCTGACTGGCGTTGGCGGCTTCGCGTTGCTGGTCGAGTTCGTCATGGATGGTGGAATCGTAGTCCGCCACCACTTCCACCGGGTGCAGCCGACGGCCTTCGGACCAGTAGCGTTCCAGCAGACCGGCCATCATGTACATCAATGCCAGGTCCTGGCGGATGACTCGTTCAATGTCGGGGCGGATGACCTTGACCACGACTTCCCGGCCGTCGAGAAGCGTGGCGGCATGCACCTGGGCGACGGAGGCAGAGGCCATGGGCTCGCGGGAAAACTCCGCAAACAGCTCCGACACCGGCGCACCGAGGGATTTTTCGATAATGCCCTGGGCGACGTCGCCGGGAAAAGGCGGTACCCGGTCCTGCAGGTTTTTGAGGGAAAGCGCCATGTCGTCGGGTAGCAAGTCCCGTCGCGTCGACAGGATCTGGCCGAATTTGACGAATACCGGCCCCAGCTCTTCAAACGCGAGGCGTAGGCGGTCCCCCCGGTCCAGCTTGGGTTTCGGAAACAGGTGCCAGGGGGCCAGCAGGAAAAACACTTTCAGGGGGACAGGCAGTTCCGCCAGCGGTAGAAAGGTGTCCAGCCGGTAGCGGCAGAAGACCCAGGCAATGCGGAACAGGCGTTGCAGGCGCGTCACGGCGTCTCCGTTTGGTCTTGTTGTCTGGGATGCTCCAGCCGCGTGACCCTGGCTTCCAGGCGTTCGGTCTGCAGGTTCAGCCGGTCGATATCGGTAAACGTGGCTTCCAGCTCCCGGCGCCCGGGCAGGCTTCGGCTTTCTTCATGAATATATTCTTCAACATTGGCGTTCAGGGACGCAAACGCCTGTCGGCTCCAACGAACAGCCCCGCGAACGCGCTGGCCGATAAAATGCGCCGGCACATCACCAATATACCCGGCCATGGCAGCTTCCCAGTCGGGGTCGAGTTGGTCGATGGCGCGCTGGAACTGGTGCGCCAGGGCGGTATCGCCAGTCACGTGAATGCGGCCTTCGCTGAAAACTCCGTCATCGCCGGTGGCCAGGGCGGCGAACGCCATGGGGCGGCCGGACAGGATCAAAGCAGGAGCTTCCGAGGGCTGGCTGGCAACCTGAATGCGATCTCCCGCCTGTTGCAGCGTCAGCGTGAGGCCGAGCCCGTCCAGCGAAAACTGTACCGGCCCCGTGAGCGCTGACATCAGAGCCTGCTTGCCAGCGGGGTCCAGCGCCAGCGCTCGGTTGAGCGCGCTCTCAATGATAGAGGTGGCGGCAGACAGCAGGGTTGGGCCGGGAAACATCAGGGCTTGATTCCCACATGCAGGGCGACCACGCCGCCGGTCATGTTGTAGTACTTGCAATTCACCAGGCCTGCCTCTTCCATCATCGCCTTGAGCGTATCCTGATCCGGATGCATGCGGATGGACTCGGCCAGGTATTGATAGCTGTTGGAATCGCCGGCAATCAACTGGCCCATCAGCGGCAGCGCGTTGAATGAATACACGTCATAGGCTTTGCTGAGCAGCGGATTCTTGGGTTTGGAAAACTCCAGCACCATTACCTTGCCACCAGGTTTCAGTACCCGGGTCATGTCCCGCAGGGCCTGGTCCTTGTCGGTGACGTTGCGCAGGCCAAAGGCAATGCTCACAGCGTTGAAGCTGTTGTCCGGGAAGGGGAGGTGTTCGGCATCCGCCTGCACGTATTCGATGTTGCCGGCGTAGCCTCGGTCCATCAGCCGGCCCCGGCCAACCTGAAGCATGGACGCATTGATGTCGGCCAGCACAACCTTGCCGGTTGGGCCGACCAGGTCCGAGAACTTCATGGTCAGGTCGCCGGTACCCCCGGCAATATCCAACACCTGGTGCCCCTTGCGGACGCCGGAAAGCTCAATGGTGAAACGCTTCCAGAGGCGGTGGATTCCCATGGACATGAGGTCGTTCATCAGGTCGTACTTGCCGGCCACGGAATGGAACACGTCAGCGACCTGACCCGCTTTCTGGCTTTTCGGCACGTTGCGAAAGCCAAAATGGGTAACGTCGTCTTTAGGTGTTTCCGCCTGCGGCTGGTCGGTAGACGGTTGTTGCTCGCTCATGGGCATGTCCTGTCAGAATCTGAACCCCGTATTCTAACGCTTGCGGGGGTGGCTACAAGTTTAATGCCGCCTTACACTATAAATCGCGCCCGAAATCCTGGAGATATCCGTTTCATGTCAACAATTGATGTACGCCGCACTCATTCCCTCGACAAAGAGCACGCCCGCCAGGCGGCGGAAACCCTGGCTGAGGATCTGTCAAAGCAGTTTGATGTGAACTATCAGTGGGAAGGGGATCATCTCAAGTTCAAACGCAGCGGCGTGAAAGGCCAGTTGGAAATCACCGATAGCAATCTCCATGTTCACCTGGAACTGGGCATGATGCTGCGGCCGTTCAAATCGCGTATTGAGCAGGAAATCCACTCCCAGCTTGATCAGATTCTGAAGGCCTGAGTTCCCCCTATTTCGTTAAAGGTCACTCGGTAGCTCAAACGGTTTCGGGTGGCCGTCCAGGATGTTCTTCATGACCCGTTTCTCTCGCGTGACCAGACGGTCAATCAGTAGGTCTACATTGTCCATTTTACGGAACGCGGAATAGCCCCGGTGCAGGAAACTGTGCAGATCGCTGAGGCCCGCCATCTCGGCCGGTGCCCGGCTCATTGAAAGCAGCCAGCCAAGGGTGCGGTTGCGGACATAGCGGTCGAGCTGGTGCCCCACCTCAGCCACCAGGGTAATCTGCCGTTCCCGTTGTTCCAGTTGCTGGCTGCTGCGAAAGATCTGGCAGTAGGCGTCGCTGGAAAGTTCGCTGGGAGAAAGGCCGCTTGAATGGCAGAGTTCGGCCAGCTCCAGGTCCAGCCGTTGGGTAATCAGGTTCAACTCCACCAGCCCGGCGAAGGTGTCCAGCAGGTTGTCCGGGAGCCACTTCACCATCTTCGGGAATACGCGGTCGATGTTGTCGTCGCGTTGGGTCATGCCGGCGGGGGCGTAGAGGTCCGTCAGCAGGAATTCCAGGCCGGTGTGGTACCCGGGGTGTTGGTAGAGGTCCGCGTGGGTGGCCTTCAGGCGCTCCGCCTGCCAGTCCGCTATCCGGAAGGTGTGTTCCAGCAGGGAGTGGGTGGCTTTGTACTGGCGGAAGTCGTGGTAGTCCAGCAGCAATTGCTGCAACCGTCGCGCGCTGTCGGAATGGGTTGGGGTAGCGACTAGGCGCTCACGATACATGGGTGTGTGGCTCCACTGGACCTGCAACAGAAACGCGCCAGTTTAGCGGAGCCGGGGCTCGAGTGCAGCTGTGCTAACCCTGGGCCGTCGCCGGCAGGCTCTCAAATCCCGGCACCCATTCCTTGCTGTCGAGTGTAATAAAGTGGCTGGGAGCCTCGGTTTCGACAATCCGCATGGTGGTCGGGCTTTGGCGTGCACTGGCCAACATGGCCTGTCGGTCCAGTATTCGGTCCACAGCCGGTATCAGGAAGGTGCCGTAACGAACCTTGCTGTACACGCTGGTGTCTGTTCTCTCCATCCAGGCCATCAGGTTCTCTATGTTGCGAACAATGGTCAGGTGGTCCTTGGTGGCGGAAAACAGTTTGCCCAGCAGCTGCTTCTTGCGTGGGTTCATTTTGCCGAAGAAGGTTTGACCATAGGCGGATGAGGGAGCGCTGTTTATCAGGCGAATCAGCCAGGGCCACATGCCATGGCTCACCGGCTCCAGTACCGCCGTTACCAGGGCAGAAAGACGCCCCTGGGGCAGAACGGGTGCTTCCAGCACCAATTCCACGTTTTCATACAGTTCCGGCCATTGATTGATGGCCTCAAGGATGACGGCGCCGCCGCGAGAATGGCCATGTACGCGGATGTTGTCGGTGCTGGGCAGGTTCGCCAGGGCCTGGTTGAGAATACAGGCGTCGTACTCGATAGTGCCGTCGAGGTGTTTGATAGGCACTTCCCAGTCCGGTGCTTCGGGCGTTACGCCGTTTACGGGAATGTGATAGTTGCTGCAGGTCAGCAGGATCAGTTCGGTGGTTGGTGCTTCGTAGGCCTGGGTGAAGTAGCAGTGATTTTCCAGAAAACCGTGGACGCCAATAACGGTCTGTTCGGCCTTGCCGCTGTGATTGCGGACGGAAACGGCGCCTGTGCCGACGCGGAAGACTCGCCCTGAGAACATCTCCGAGTAAGCGCTATCGATCGGTTTTATCAGTTTTCGTACATGGCTCGCTTTCATGACTGCTCTCCTTCAGCACCTGATGCCTGCCTTTTATTGGTCTTTATGGGCGCTGGTACATTCAGTTGTACCGATTTCTGCCACCGCAGGTATTGGCACTGATTACTGTTTTACGCTCAGTCAGGGCCAATAGACGTTTGGCGAACAGTGCGTAAAGGCACGTGTAGTGCCTAATAACCATTTCATCAAGCCTTATTCCCAGTATAGGGGTGAAAGGTTACTTCCGTGTAACTTTTTGTAACTACGTGACGCCGACAGCCTTATGGAGCCTTCAGGGCTTGTCTGGCACAATGCGGGGTCAACTTTCCATTTCTTGCAGCATTTATCCGGGGACAGACAGGTTTGAGTCAAAAGGAATCGCATCTGCTGTTGCCTGTGGACTCGGCCTGGCTGGCTCTTGAGCGGCCCGAAAACCCCATGACGATTACCGTTATGTTGCGGGTGGAAGGGCTCACGGAAGCCCGGTTGCTGGAATTCCTGCGTATTTACTGGCTTGCCTGGGAGCGTTTTCGCTATATGCCGGTTCGCCGCGCCCCTGGCTGGTGGTGGGAAGAGGACCCGGTATTTTCGCTCCACCACCACCTGCAGGTGGTCGGCGGCGAGCTGGACCGGCAGGCCTTGCAGGACTGGGTGTCAGCCCGGTTGAACCAGCCATTGCCCACGTACCGTCCGCTCTGGAAATTCTGGTTGCTTCCCGATGCCGAGGGCGGCGCCGTACTCCTTTTGCGCATGCACCACTGCTACGCCGACGGGCTCTCCCTGCAGGGCATATTTGACCGGTTGTGCCCGCCGTCGCCGCAACAGGCGCCGGTGCTTTACGGCGCGGCGGAACAGGCGGACATGGGGCGTTGGGGAAGAGCCGCCAATGCCTGGCTGCGTGAGCTGACGGACAGCGAGTGGCCGCGGGAAGAGGCGGGTCCGGAGGACGATATTCCCCGCAACGGTGGCACCGCCGGTCGCAATGCCCTGGAGCGGGCGACCTGGAAAAGTGTCAAGCTGGTCAATGAGCTCAGCCAGTTCCTGGTAGAGCCGGAAGATACGGACTCCTCCCTTAAGCGGTCGCTATTGGGACGTCGCCAGTGCCGCTGGTCGCAGCCCGTGGCGCTTGAACGTTTTCGCCGGATTGCCACGCTTACCAGCGTTACCATCAACGATGTGTTACTCAGTTGCGTGGCGTCTGCAGTCCGCAATCGGCTTGTCGCGGACGATACCGATATGGATGAGGCAGTGCTTCACGCGGCGGTGCCAGTGGATATCCGTAACCGCCTGCCGGAAGGGGTAAAGCCGGAGCCCGGGACTCTGGGTAACTATTTCGGGACGGTGTTCGTGCCGTTGCCGGTGGACGGTGAAAGTTCCCTGGAGCGGCTGTTCCGCATCAAGCATGAAACCCGCAAGCTCAAGAAAAGTTGGCAGCCCGGCCTGTCCTGGGCGCTGACAGGCAGCGCACCGCTGATTCCCGAAGCCTGGCGTCAACCTGTGGCGGATCTGTTCTACCGCAAGGCCAGTGCGGTGGTGTCGAACGTGCCTGGTACCCGTGATGAACGGTATCTGGCCGGTTGCCGCATTCTGGAGCAGATGTTCTGGGTACCCCAGGCCGGGGATATCGGGCTCGGCGTCAGCATTGTCAGTTACGCCGGCCAGGTCCAGTTCGGTGTGGTGGCCGATGAGGCGGTCATGGCCGATCCCGAGTGCTTCCTGGATGACTGCCTGCAAGAGTTGGAATGCTTTCCCCTCTGACGGGTAGTAGTCCCAAAGTTCTGTTTTCATAGCCTCCTAAAAGATCAGAAAACCTGCCCCCTTGGCGCATTTTCCACCCCCGCTGCTTCGCCGACCATTGAATTCAGGCGAAAGAATGCGCCTGAGACACGGGTAACCACCCGCTGCTCAACACCCAGATTCAATAAAAACCGGGGGAGTTTATGAACAACAACAATTTCCGAAAGTCAGGGCTGGCCATCGCGATGGTTGGTGCGATGTCGGTCAGTGCCGGCGCAAACGCGGCAATCGAAGTGTACAACGAAGACGGAACCAGCTTTTCCGTGGACGGCTATTTCAACGCCTTCTACGTTAACCGTGACGACAAGCTGAACGACACTCGCAATTCCGACGTGAAAATGGGGTTCCTGCCCAATACGATCGGTTTCAACTTCAGTAAGGAAATGGGCGACCTGACTCTGGGTGGCCGGTCTTCGTTCTGGTCCACCATCAACGACAGCCTGCAGTCACCGACGGATACCGCTATCGATGTGCGCCAGCTGTACGCCACGGTAGACGGTTCTTTCGGTCAGGTGCTGATTGGTAAGGACTTTGGTCTTTACGCCCGCTCTAACATCTTCCTGGACGAAATCCTGATGGGCTTCGGTTCTCCGGGTGCGGCAACCGGCGTTTCTTTTGGCAATATCCGCACTGGGTACCCTTACCCTAATCCATCGGCACAGATTACCTATCGGACCCCGGATATGGGCGGCTTGAAGGTGGCTGCTGGTATTTTTGAGCCTGCCAATACCACACCGGGTGCGGAGTCAGAACAGTCCGCGCCGCGTTTCGAAGCAGAGGTTACCTACAGTGCGGACCTGAACGGCCTGGCGTTGACAGGCTGGGTTAATGGTCGCCATCAGAGTTCCGAGAATGCAACCACCGAAGTGGACAGCCAAGGCCTTGGTTACGGTCTTAAAGCGTCCGTTGCAGGGCTGTCGCTCACGGCCTCCGGCTTCACCTCTGAGGGCGACGTTCCTGTATTGCTGACCGATGCGGCCCTGACTTCGGAAGAGGACGCCGACGGCTACCTGCTCCAGGGATCCTATACCCTTGGCGCCAATCGCCTGGTGTTGTCCTACGGTGAAACAGACTCTGACCAGGGTGATTTCGAAACAGAGAACACCTCGGTCGCGGTCTTCCATGATGTAAACAGCAACTTCAAGCTGGTTGCCGAATACAACATGTTTGAGCAGACCACGAAGTCCACCGGCGCGGATGCAGCAGAGTTCGACACCCTGGCGCTGGGTGCTGTGATCACGTTCTGAGTGTTTGAAGAGTGCCCCAGCACCGGCAAGGATTCCCGGCGCCGGGGCCTCGAACTTAAGACTAAAGTGCCGGTTTGCTTTCCCGCAAATCGGCAGCGCCAGCAGGCATTGATTCAGGAGGGTTTTTAATCAATGGCTTACGATCATTTTGGCGCGCCAATTAAAAGCACTGAAGTCGCATTGGCTCCGTTTGCGGATTCCGTAGAATCGAGTGAAAGCCACTCGGTTTCGGAGCGCGTATCCATGAAACCCGTTACCACGCTGCCTGCCGTTCGGGTAGCCAGCTCCCATGTTCGTGATCCGATGCTGGCCGCCACCAACCTTGCCAGCGAGCTCAGTCATGAACACCTCGGCTGTGTCCTGTTTTTCTGTTCCGCTGAATACGATCTTGGTCGTTTGGGCATTGCCCTTGAACATGTCTTTGATGGCGTGCGGGTCAGTGGTTGTACGTCTGCGGGGGAAATTACACCGGAAGGTTACGGCCGGGGCTGTATCACCGCTATTGGTTTCGACCGGCGTTACTTTTCTATTGAATGCGCCCTGATCAGTGAGCTTGAGCATTTCACCCTTCACGACGCCCAGGGGGTCATTGATGGTCTGTTGTCCACCTGTCGTGATGCCGGCCTGGCATCGGTCAAGGGCAACACCTTTGCCATCACTTTGCTGGATGGGCTGTCGAGCCGGGAAGAGCTTGTGCTGGCGACACTGAATGCCGCGCTCGGCACTATCCCACAGTTTGGCGGATCCGCGGGCGACGACGAGCGCCTGGCCAATACCCACGTGTTTTTTGAGGGCCGGTTTCACACCGGGGCCGCTACTGTGATGCTGGTTAATACGCCGTTGGACTTCCGTGTGTTTTCCACGCACCACATGCAAGCCCGCGAAGAAAAACTGGTGGTTACTTACGCAGATGCTAAGAGCCGGACCGTCTATGAGTTGAACGCGGAACCGGCAGCGGAAGCCTACGCCCGCGCAGTGGGCGTAGCGGTGGAAGAGCTTGACCGCAAGGTGTTTGCGCTGCGACCGATGGGCGTGCGGATCGGGGGGCACTATTTCGTGCGCTCGGTACAACGGGTGAACGCCGACGGGAGCCTGACGTTCTACTGCGCGGTGGAAACCGGCATTGTCATGACCGCCATGGAGCCTGGCTCACTTCTTGAGAGCGTGCGCACGCAAATTGAAGCCTCCGAACGGGTCGTGGGGCCACCACTGGTGACCATAGGCTGCGACTGCTTTCTTCGTCGTCTGGAAGCGGAGTTCACTGGCGTTGTAGATGAAGTGTCAGATTTCCTTCGTCATCATAAGGTCATTGGCTTCAATACCTATGGTGAGCAGTTCGACGGTATGCATATCAATCAGACGTTTACGGGGGTGGTGATTGGTCAGCCCGATGCCGGTTACGGTCACAACTGAGGCTGATCCCGACGACCGCAGGGATCAGCGGATTGCCGAGCTGGAGGCGGAGAACGAACGCCTCCGAAAGATAAGGGACGCTCTTATTGTTCGGGTGGAATCCGGCTCGGCTCACAAACCCGAACCCTATGCGGCGTTTGAACACTCGGTGGTTCTGGCGGAGCAGGTGCGGGAACGTACGGAAGCGCTCAACCAAACCATGGATGAGCTCAAGCACAGCAACAAGGCCCTGAACAGGGCCCGCGAAGAGGCTGAAACCACGCGCCAGCGTCTGGCAGACGCTATCGAAAGCATTGCTGATGGCTTTGTGCTTTTTGATCACCAGCACCGCCTTATTCAATGTAACAGCCGGTTCCGCAGTTACTGGGCCGATGCCCGGTTGGATGTTCCTCCCCCCGGCACTTCTATCGCCGATCTGAAGGCCATGGCGATCAATTCCGGGCTGGTGGTTGAAGAGCATGTGAATGAGTCCTCAGAAGGGGCGGTGTTCCTGCTGTCCAATAGCCGTTGGGTGCAGATGACGGAAAGGAGCACCCGTGAGGGTGGGCTGGTTGTTCTTTACTCGGACATTACTGACGTCAAGAACAGTGAAATGGCTCGCCGAATCAAGGCGCTTGAAGAGAGCGAGCGCTGGATCCGCGTGGTGACGGACCATGTGCCCGCACTGATCGCCTACGTGGGCGCGAACATGACCGTGCAGTTCTGCAACAAGGTTTATGAAGCCTGGTATGGGCGCAATGGCGAGTCGCCGCTTGGTAAACACCTGGAGAACATTCACCAGCCTGAGCTTTACCAGAGGCTAATGCCTCATATGCAGGCTGTGCTCAGGGGTAATAGCGTCAACTTCGAATTCGAGGAAACCAACGACACCGGAGAGACCCGCTACATGCTCCGCGCCTACGTACCAAACGTGGACGACCACGAGGAGGTTATCGGGTTCTTCGTGCTGATCCGGGACATTACCGACCGCCGCAAGACCGCGCTGGCACTGGAGCAGGCGTACGATAATCTGGAACGGCGGGTGAAAGAACGTACCGCAGCTCTTACCGGCCTCAACAGTCAGTTGCGACAGGAAATCAGTGAGCGGGCGGCGGTGGAAGCGCGACTGCGTGACGCCAAGATGGACGCCGAGCGCGCCAACTTGTCGAAAACCAAATTTCTGGCGGCGGTCAGCCATGATCTGCTGCAGCCACTGAATGCAGCTCGCCTGTTCACCAGTTCTTTGTTGGAGCACTCCTTCGGGCCCAAGGCCGAGGGACTGGTGCGATCGGTAAGCACCTCCCTGGACGATGTGGAAAACCTTCTGGGCACCCTGGTGGACATTTCCAAACTGGATGCCGGCGTGATCAAGCCGGACATCATGGCCTTCGACTTGCGGGACCTGCTCAACAACATCGCCCGTGAGTTTCGTCAGATGGCACTGGCGGAGGGGCTGACGCTGGACTTCGTGCCATCCTCGGCAATCGTGGAGTCCGACTCCCAGCTACTGGCGAGGATTCTTCGCAACTTCCTCACCAATGCCATTCGTTATACCGGCACCGGGCGCATTCTGCTGGGGTGCCGCCGGCATCGGGAGCATGTATTGCTGCAGGTGTGGGACACCGGCCCTGGTATTCCGGAGGACAAGCTGACCGAGATTTTCCAGGAGTTCAAGCGCATTCGCCCCGCTGGCTCGCAGCCGGACAAGGGCCTTGGGCTGGGGTTGGCGATCGTCGACAAGATTTCCCGCATGCTGGGTCACGAGGTGACGGTATCCTCGATACAGGGCAAAGGCTCGGTATTCAGTGTAAAAGTGCCGGTCGGGCAGTTGTTGCCCAAACGGCCGACAGCAGATGATGACCGCGCGGTGTCAAACCATGGGGGACTGGGTGGCGCCAGGATCTGGGTGATCGATAACGACCACGCTATCTGCCAGGGCATGCAGACGTTGCTGGAAGGCTGGGATTGCCAGGTGGTTTCCGCGGTTTCTCTGGAAGATCTTGAGCGGCAGGTGGATCCGGCCAAGTGCCCCGTGGACCTTATTCTGGCGGATTATCATCTGGACAACGACGAGAATGGAGTAGATGTGGTGGCCGAGATCAATGGCCGCCGCCAGCGCCCGGCTCCGGTGGTCATGATTACCGCCAATTACACCAACGAGTTGAAGCAGCACATCCGCGAGCTGGGGCACGTGTTAATGAACAAGCCTGTGAAGCCGTTGAAGTTGCGCAGTGCGCTGAACCACCTTTTGAGAGGGTGATCTCCTACCGTTTCAGGTACTGACTGAAATCCACGTCGCTGGCCGACAGAATCGCCTGCACCCGGTTGTGAACCCCCAGCTTGCGAAGAATCGCCGAGACATGGGCTTTAACCGTGGTCTCTGCGATGTTCAGGTTGTACGCGATCTGCTTGTTGGATTCCCCCTTGGACATGCGCTCCAGTACCAACAACTGGCGGCGGGTCAGGGAGTTCAGCAGCTCTGGTGAAATCGGGTTGTCCTCATGCCGGCTGCGGCGATGGGTGTTTTCCTTGCCGGTTCGGATGATGTCTGAAGGCAGGTAGACATTGCCGTTGAGGATCTGCTGGATGGCCTCCGTCATCTGGGCGCGGGGAGAGGACTTGGTGATGAAACCGCAGGCACCGTAGGTAATGGCCTGCAACACCACCTGTTTGTCTTCCTCCGCCGATACAATGACTACCGGGATGGTTGGCGCTTCGTTCCGCAAGGTAATCAGACCGTTCAAGCCGTGCATTCCCGGCATATTCAGATCCAGCAGAATCAGATCCAGATCATCGTTTTCGCGGGTAATGTCCAGGGCGCTGTCCAGGTCGGCGGTTTCAATGATCTGACTACCGCTAAAACCGGTCGATATCACGCTGCTGATGGCCTCACGAAACAGCGGGTGGTCGTCGGCAATCAATATTTTGTAGGTTGGCTCCATGGGTGGATCCACCGGTTTGTTGTCATTATCAGGGATGGTTTCCGAAACATCATAGCGCTTTTCGGGAGAGAGTGCGGCATCGGGCTCATTCAGCATGGCGGCCTCCTGGGACAGGGGATCTCCCAAGTGGGGTGTGATCCTCTGTTTATTATTGTGATGATTGCATTACACGCTATCCGCGCCCCGGGTTGAATGCGACCATCGCACCAAAAAACAGGCACCAAAGTACTATTCTGGCCGGCCGGCGGGCTTCGTATCGTGGAGGGATGAGTCAACAAACCATAACAATGCCTGATCCTGTGTTTCCCGGTGCTGCTGTCCGCGCTGCCTGGATGGCTATGGTCATCCTGTGGTTGGTTTTTGCGCAACCCGGGGCGGCTCATGCCCGCGATAATCAACCGTTGCCCGTGTTGTCCGTCAGTGTGTTGCAGTTCGGCACCGCTCACTGGGAGTTGGACCACATAGTCCACCAGGGGCTGGATCGGAAGAACGGCTACCAATTGGATCTCACGCTGGTGGCCAACCTGCCCGCGTCCCGACTGGCGGTAACCAGTGGTTCCGTCAACGGGGCTGTAGCCGACCTGCATTGGGCTCAGGCCCGTTTTGAGGACGGGGCGCCCTATCTTTACGTACCGTTTTCATCCCAGATTGGCGATATCGTGGTGGCTGAAGACTCCGATATACGCGCCGTGGCCGATCTGGCCGGCAAGCGTATCGGCGTTGCAGGCGGGCCAGACGGCAAGGGCTGGATACTGTTGCAAAAGGTTGCGGAACAGCGAGGGATCAATCTTGCGACATCCGCCGATGTGCAGTTTGCCGCTCCACCGCTGCTGAGTCAGGCCCTGAGGCGGGGCCAGGTGGATGCCATCGTCACCTACTGGCATTTTGCCGCACGCCTGAGAGGTGAGGGCGGCTGGCGTTCGGCGTTCAGAATGTCGGATCTTCTTGTCGCCATTAATCTCGACCGGAACTTGCCGGTTCTGGGGTATGTTTTTTCGGCTGATTGGGCGGAGGACCATCGCGCGTTGATGAACCGTTTTGCCAGATCGTTGCAGCAGGCCAAGAACGAGCTCTCGGATAGCGAAAGGTTCTGGCAACGCCTGCGGCCACTGATGGGTGAGCCTGACGACGCTGTATTTCAATCGCTGCGGAAAGGGTTTGTGACAGGCGTACCATTACCGCTAACGGACCAGCGCATTGCGGGCCTGCATCGTCTGCTGGCGCTCACTGGTGCCAATCCTGACAATCGTATGCCCACCGACCTGTTTCACCGGGGACAGCCGTGAGAGCCTTCTCTGGCCGCCCTCCGGCCTGGAGTTACTGGGTGGTGTTGCCGTCTCTTGTCTTTTTCTGGGCGGCGGTTGCCTGGGTGATCAAGTCCCCCTTGCTGCCGTCTCCCCTCGACGTTTTAGATTCCCTGATGCAGGAATCCGAATCCGGAGCCCTATGGCACCACCTTGGTGCCACACTAGCGCGTGTGGTGGTGGCCTTTGCATTGGCCATGCTGCTTGGTACCGGGATTGGCATTGTGATGGGGCGCTCCCAAACCACCAATGCGCTGTTCGATCCTTTGTTGGTCCTGCTTCTCAATCTGCCCGCGCTGGTAACCATCATCTTGATGTATGTCTGGTTTGGCCTGGTGGAAGTGGCCGCGGTGATGGCGGTGGTGATCAACAAGGTCCCCAATGTGGCGGTGACGGTTCGGGAAGGCGCGCGGAGCCTGGATTACCGGCTCGAGGACATGGCTACCGTCTACGAGTTCACCCGCTGGCAACGGTTTCGTGAGGTCTGGGTACCACAACTGTTTCCCTATCTGATGGCGGCTACGCGTGGTGGCTTGGCTCTAATCTGGAAAATCGTGCTGGTGGTCGAACTGCTGGGTCGTTCCAGTGGTGTCGGTTTCCAGTTACACATGGCCTTTCAGGTGTTCGATGTGGCTTCCATCCTCGCCTACAGTCTGGCCTTTATCGCCGTGGTGCAACTCATCGAGTTGGCCATCCTGCAGCCCCTTGAACGCCGCTCCGGTCGCTGGCGTCAGCCGGAGGCCGCCCATGCTTGAGCTACAAATCGCCGGGCGCAGTTTTGGCAAACCCGTGTTGGGCGAGGTCTTCGCCACCATTGAGCGGGGCGATCGAATCTGCCTGTTAGGGCCATCCGGTATTGGCAAAACCACCCTGTTGAACGCCATCGCCGGGCTCGACAAAGCACTCCCGCAGGGTGCCATTATTGGCCGCGAGACACTGCGGGTTGGCTACCTGTTCCAGGAACATCGATTGCTGCCCTGGCGAGCCCTGAATGCCAACCTCCAGCTTGTAGGGGCGAGTGATGAGGAGGCTGAAATCGTTCTGGGCCAGGTGGGCCTTGCCGGATACGGTCACTACCTGCCGGACCAGCTTTCCCTCGGCATGGCTCGACGAGCCGCACTCGCACGTTGCCTGGCGGTTAAACCGGATTTGTTGTTGCTTGATGAGCCCTTCGCGTCGCTTGATCCGGTAATGGCGAGTGAACTGAAAACACTGATTGCCGGAATCCTGGACGCCAACGCCAGCATGGCCATGATTTGCGTAACCCATGATGGGCGCGATGCCGAGATCCTGGCGAACCGGCTATGGTATCTGGATGGTAGTCCGGCGCAGCTGCAATGGGACGATGCCATTGGCGAGCCCAGTTTGATCAGCGATCTTCTTGGGAAGTTGCGAGACTCGGAGGGCGTGGACCTGGTTTAGTGAAAAAACGTGACACTCGAATTGTTGCCTTCGTGAAACATCGGCTAACATGGCCAGCTTGTCTTCTACCGTCAACAAGGAGTGCTGACGATGGGCTTTATGGACCTGGTCCCGGTATGGGACCTGAAGGCCTACCACCTTCCCCGCATTGAATCCCCCTTTATCGCCACCAATAGGGCCCGGCGCCTTATTCAGGACGATGGCAGTGTCCGCGCGCGCATGGAATCGGCATTCGGGCCCCAAACCCGCAGCGGCCATGATCTGACCGAAACCGTCTGCCGGGCAGTCAGCGATAACAGGCTGATGCTTGTCTATACCGGGTCCGGACGGCCCCTTTCTCCCGTCGTGAGCTGGCTGCCAGACGACAGCCTGCCCGCGGGAGGGCGCTGGCGGTTACGCAGTGGCGGAATGAACTTACCTTATGCCATTCAAAAAGGCGTAGCAGAGCTGAATGCCTGCGACATTACTCCTGAACAGCTGCGCCAGTATCACCCCCAGGGTATAGGCGGGTTGGGTGTAGGGTTGTTCTCGGCGAATTATCGTCAATGGCGGCGATCTGAGCGTGAGTCGCAAGACGGGGCGGAAGATCATCGATTGAGCCTGCCGCTGGGAGCAGCCGCTTTGGTGGCACCGCTGAATGTTTCGGCGGCAAAGGCGGCCGAGGACGCCTTTGCCGATCCTCCCAAAGTACATCTGGAAGTCGGGATATTTACCGACGGCACCATGAACAACGCTGCCAATGCCCGCTCGTTTGCCGAGCAGCTGGAGCGGGATTGTCTGATTCCCTATGAAAACGATGAGATAAGTCGGGAGGAATGTGAGTGGCGAATTCGCCTGATGATGGGGGATAGTTACGCCAATGGCCTTAGCAACGTGGCGAAACTGCGAGATCTGTACAAGGAAGGAGAGTTGGAGTCTGAAGGGGGCACAACCTACCTGCGCCAGGTTTATGCTCCTGGCGCGGGCACCAAGACTCGAGATAGCGATAAATGGTATGGCGCTGCCACTGGTATGGGGGAGGCGGGAGTCATTCAGCAGGTAAATCATGCTTTCTCACGACTGGCTTTGTTAATTAAAGAAGATCTGCAGGGTCAGACCATTGAGAGACTGACCGTTGATCTGTTTGGTTTTAGCCGCGGAGCGGCGGCGGCACGCCACGCTGCCCATGAAATCAATCAGGGAGAAAGCGGCTTACTGGCAAGGATACTGGCGGAGAGCGGTGTTCTCTGGCCAGAATTGGTACAAATACGTTTCGTGGGATTGTTTGATTCCGTGGCGGCCATTGTTAACCCATTATCCGGTGACCTGTTAGCTCACAACGACCGAAACCGTCCGGTGAGGCTATATCTGGATCCTGGCAAGGTAGGTCAGGTGGTACACCTGACCGCCGCCCACGAACACCGAAAGAACTTTGCCCTGAACAGTCTAAGAAATCGGGATGGCAGCCTCCCAGCCAACTTCCGGGAGGTCACGCTGCCGGGCGTTCACTCTGATATTGGCGGTGGCTATGATGAAAGCCAGAGGGAGGATGTGCTACTCAGCCCGACGCTACAGATACCTCAAAACCGGCTGCGCTGGCCGGAGGAAACTTTACAGTGGGACAACCTTGAGGCCCAGAGGCAACAGGTGGCGGCGGAAGGTTGGATTGGTCCCTGTAGCCTGCCGGTAAGGCAGTCGGATCAGTTGCAGGCATGGCCGAAGGAGCTGGGCTCTGAGGGGCCCGCCCGACTGGAAATTGTCACTCAGCGCCATGACCACCCGGTGCCAAATGGAAGCGTAGAACTGATCTTGCGAATGTTGCGACAAGTGCGTGGAGAATATTCGCGGGTAGTTCTGCGGTTGATGCACCACTTGGCAATCGAAAATAACGTACCCTTCCGAGATGTTGATACCAGAAAAGATGACAATACGTTACCAGCAGAACTGGAACCAATTTTGTCGCAACTTTTGGAACAGGTTGCTGACGGGAATGAGGTGCCTTCTCTCGGCACCGAAGACTTGGACCTATTACTTCAACGCTATATCCATCACTCGGCAAACTACAACAGCATTGAGGCTCAGATAGCGGGAATACCGGCGAAGCTGGGAGTGTTGTTCCCCCATGCGCCTGCGTCCTCGGGGGAGCGCCGGATATATTCCCAACAGGAGGGAGAATGATAATTCAAAAGGCATTGGCAATCGGTGTTGCCGCCATAGCCCTAATGGCCAGTGGCTGCGCTATATCGGCAAAGGACGACATTCCCTGGGGTATAAAAGTGGTAGCCCCTAAGCACTATGATATTTGGGGCGTCGGTTTGTTTCTTGAGAAAACAGGAGAACGAAACTGGCGTCAGCCAGTAGGCTATGTAAGTTGTTGCTGGAAAGGACCTCGAGGCCCCAGTGGGTCGAGCACGGGGGTTGATCCTTTTCCCGAATTGATCCTCATCCACTGGTTCTCCTTTGCAGAGCAGAAGTACTACGCCAAATTGATTAAGGTGCCGCCCGACCTGCAGGATCGTATGCGGGAGCCCGCCACCTACAAAACGCAGGTAGATGTGAGGTCGGGGCCCCGACATACCATGGCCATTGGCCTGGCTCCCGGCGGCACAATAGTAGTCTGGATCATGAACCAGATCGGGAACGAGGTTGAGGTGATGCGTATGCAGGCCTCAGAGGCGCCAGGTGATCCAGATGATTTTGAGGTGGGAACCCGAAACTACCTAGAAAAGCACGGCGACTACCTCCAAGAACACGGCATACCAAAGGAAGGTTGGTAAGCGGGTACCCCTGCCTGCCGAATGCCTCTCGGTCAGGCAGGCTTTGTCCCCAGTATCTTGGTCCTCTGTGGCCGAAACCCCGTCGTTGCCAAAAGCGCCAGCACGACCGTTACACCGGCGGTAATGCCGAAGGCGGCGGGGTTCCACTCCAGATACAGCGAAAAACGGATCGCTTCCACTGCGTGGGTGAACGGATTGAACTGGCAGACCCAGTACAGCCAGGGGCTGGCTTCGTTCATTTTCCACAGTGGGTAAAGCGCCGAGGACATGAAGAACATCGGAAAAATGACAAAGTTCATCACCCCCGCAAAGTTTTCCAGCTGCTTGATCCAGGTGGCAATCAGCAGGCCCAGTGCTCCCAGCATCAGGCTGGTTAGAATCAAGGCTGGCAAGACGGCCAGATAGCCCCACAATGGTGGCTCCACATCCACCAGCAGGGCCAGAAGCAGAAAAACATACACCTGCCCGACCGACACTACGCCCATCGCCAGCAACTTGGTTACCAGCAGGAAGGGGCGGGGCAACGGGCTCATCAATAGAACCCGCATGCTGCCCAGTTCCCGGTCATACACCATGGACAGAGCCCCCTGCATGCTGTTGAACAGGATGATCATCCCGCACAGTCCGGGGGCGATGTAGGTCTCATAAGTGATGTAGGTCTGGTAGGGCGGAATAATGGAAATACCCAGCACAGCCCGGAAGCCGGCGGCAAATACCACAAGCCACAGAAGCGGCCGGACCAGGGCACTGGCGAAGCGAGTGCGTTGTTGCCAGAAGCGCAACCACTCCCGCGTCTGGATGCCGACAAAACAGTGCCAGTAATGGGCCGCTTTCATGATTATCCTGCCCCCGTCAGCGAGTGAAACGTTTCCGCCAGGTTCCGGGTGCCCTCGGCTTCGCAAATGTCCTGGCCGGAGCCATCGGCCAGCAGTTTCCCCTGGTGCAGGATCAACACCCGGTCATCCTGTTGCACCTCCTCGATCAGGTGCGTCGCCCACAGCACGGTCAGGCCGGCCTCGTCGCACAGAATGCGAACATGTTCGTTGAGCGCTCTGCGACTTGCCACATCCAGGCCGACAGTGGGCTCATCAAGCAGCAACAGAGAGGGCTCATGAAGCAAGGCCCGGGCAATTTCCACACGCCGTCGGTGGCCGCCATTGAGCTTGCGCACGGGTTCGTTGGCGCGCTCGAGCAGTTCAAAACGAGCCAGCTCGCGATCACCCCGCGTTCGGGCTTCTTTGCGAGATAAGCCGTGCAGCGCGGCGTGATACTGGAGGTTCTGGCGCACGGTCAAATCAAGATCCAGAGCGTTCTGCTGGAACACCACACCAATCTGGCGCATGGCCTCGGATGGCTGTTTTTTCAACGATTGACCGGCCAGCAGGAGTTCGCCCTGTTGGAGCGCCAGAAGCCGGGTCAACAAACCGAACAGTGTGGACTTGCCGGCGCCATTCGGTCCCAGCAAGGCATGAAAATGACCAGATGTCAGCGCGAAGCTGACCTCTTTGAGCACGGGCTTGTCGCCGTAGCGAAAGCTAATATGGCTGGCTTCAATGGTCATGCTGGTGTTATGAGGACGGATCAATGACCACACCCCAGGGGTAGCGGCCGACCTTGATGGATTTGATCACCTTCAGGTCTTCGACATCGATCACCGAAACGTCTCCTGAAACGCCGTTGGTGGTATAGAGATGTTTCTCATCCTTATCGAGATCCAGTTGCCATACCCGACTGCCCACCAGTAGATAATCCAACACTTCATAAGTCTGGGCATCGACGACTGCAACATGATTTGATGGGCCGAGCGCTACGAAGGCGTATTTGCCATCGGAGGTCAGCTCGATACCGACGGGCTGAACGCGGTCCTGATTCACGCCAGGAACCTTGAACGACATCTCATGGATCTGCTCCAGATTGTCCACATCGATGATGTGCACGGTGCCGCCGATTTCCGCCGATGCCCAGGCAATCTTGCTGTCTTTGCTGAATTCCACGTGGCGGGGGCGTTGCCCGACAACGATGTTCTTTTCAATCTCAAAGGTCTCGGTGTTGATCCAGTGCAGCATGCTGGTGGTTTCACTGGTGTTTACCGCCCACTTGCCGTCCGGGCTGACGGCCATGCCTTCCGGCTCGATGCCGACGTCAATCTGGGCCAGGACGTCTTTGGTGTCCACATCCACCACGGTCACGATGGCGTCGTCCTCGTTGGCGATGTACAGATGCTTGTTGTTCGGGTGAAGTGAGAACTGTTCGGGATCTTCACCGGAGGGCAGGGTGTCGACGATCTTGCGGGTCGCCAGGTCCAGCACCTGAACGGTGTCGTCGTCACTGGCGCAGATATAGAGCTTGGTGTGGTCCTTGGACAACAGGATGCCCCGTGGCCGCTGGCCCACATCAATGGTCTCAACAACTTCCTGAGTCTCGGTGTCGATGATGGAAAGGGTGTTGTCTTTTTCGTTGGACACGTAGGCAAGGCTGGCTATCGCCGGTGTCGACAGGCCGACGATGGCGGCCAGGGCGGCGTGCTTGAGCAGAGACTTCATGATGTAACTCCTTCTTGTTATAGAAAGCTTCCGCCAGAGCGGTCAGCCGTTGATGCGACATTCGCTCTCTGGTTTGTCGAAGCCGAGCGTGTCCATGTCCGTGTTGGGATGCAGAAACCCCTCGAACGGCGCTCTGGCAACCAGACCCCGTGGATGCACCAGTGGAACTGGCTGTCGAAGTTGGCCGTTCCAATCGCGATAAGTCAGCTTGCGGCCCTTGAAGGCGGCAAGCTGGAATTTGTCGCTGAACAGAAAACTTCGGATTGCGTTGGGGCTTGCGTCACCCAAGTCCGTGACGGCTGTGCCGATGGAACGAATGGCTGCCCAGGTGGCATAGTCCTCGCCGTTCATGTCGCGGCCAGCCAGATCACGGAAGCGGCTTTGCAGTTGAGCGGCGCCCCAGCTTTCCACTACCCGGTGCCAGGTGACTGGTGACATCCCCTGTGTTCCAACAACCGGGCGCGGCAGCCAGGTATTGAACGGCACGTACTCGCCGAAATCGCCTCGAACATCCGCCACCACGACGGCATCGTAATCGCTGGCCTGGGTAAACAACGGCAGTTCCTTGGAAGCGGTGCGGCGAAGGTCGGCGTCAAACGTCCATGGTTTGTCTTCAATCACCTCCAGGCCGAAGCGCTTGGCAGATCTGCGAAAGGCATTGGCCCAGCCTTTGTCATCGTCAGTGGGCCCGGTAATCATGAAAATCTCGTTCCAGCGCCTCTGGTTCAGCCATTGTGCCAGTGCATCAGTCAGCATGGCGTAGCTGGGCATGGTGTGGAGCAGGTTGGCGTTGCATTCGATGGTTCGAAGTTCGTCCGCCCTTGAGCCGGCGTTGAATAGGAGTGTGTTTTCGCCCGCCTTGGCGGTCATTCTCTTCAGTGTCTGTGCCGGAGCGTTCACCACGAACAGTTCGATACCGGACGCGCGCAGTTGGTCGAAGGCGGCCATAAAGTCAGCTTCCGAGTCGGCAACCCTGCTTTCCAGGGTGTAGGTCTGTCCGAGAAACTTCCCGGTGGTGCTGTTGTCTTGCATGCCCAGTTCTGCGCCTTTCAGGCCGGCGTCTTCCGGTTCGGGAAGGACATTGGACAGAACCGGGCCCTGGTCCGGAAGCCATTGCACGTACCCTATGCGTACCTCAAGAGAATCTGCTTTCACCGGGGCGGTGCTGAGGATAGCTGCCAGCATTGCGGTTGCAGTCCTGAACAATGCAGTCCTGAACAAAAGAGACATGAAGTTCTCCGGTTTGTTGTTGTGCTTCCAGCATAGAGAAGGGAAAAAGTCTCAGGAATATTCAGAAAGTAGGAATCTGCCGGTACTAAAGGATGAGATTTCTGCAGCAACCCCTCGCATCTACTACCAAGGAACTACACCAAAACCCCCAAAGTGGCATTCGGATTGAGCGGTGCGATTCCTAGACTGGGAGTAAGCACATTGGCGTCTGACAAAACCAACAGCCAATGGATGAGGAATCAAATAGCAGAGGTAGCAACAATGACCACGTCCTTTTCACTTCACACGCTGCTGGCAGCCGCTCTTTTGGGAGCTGCTGGTCTGGTAATGGCTCACGGCAACGTGACTCCACAGGAGGTGGACACTGGTGACCTGCCTGAACTCGGTGACGAAGTGCGATCGCAGAACCCGTTTCGGGAAGGCAATGAGTATGGCAAGCACAATGCCCAGGCCGTGACCGTGGGAGAGAGTGCGTACGCCGGCAACTGCGCAGGCTGCCACGGTATCCGCGCTATGTCCGGCGGCCTGACGCCCGACTTGCGTGAGCTGACTGAGTGGGATGACGAGTATTACGTTACCCGAGTGCTCAACGGCACTGACAGGGGCATGCCCGCCTGGAAGAAGACACTGGACCAGAACGCCATATGGGCCATTCGGACTTATGTGGAGTCTCTGCCGAAGCCGGAATGATCGCCTCACGGATGTTCACACAAAGCCTGTACTCAGGCCGGCCCTGTGCCGGCCTGACGTCGTTGGGGAGAAAACAATGAAAACACTGTCCCGTATTATCGTACTGATGCTGTTTTTCCAGGTGGTCCCGGCGCAGGAAGTGGATGACGGCGATCCGTTGCTGA
The DNA here is from genome assembly GCF_054968585.1 of Marinobacter sp. G5_S1_61_S3. Lineage (NCBI taxonomy): Bacteria > Pseudomonadati > Pseudomonadota > Gammaproteobacteria > Pseudomonadales > Marinobacteraceae > Marinobacter > Marinobacter sp. G5_S1_61_S3. Next base: position 112,118 of record NZ_JBQKUK010000006.1, read on the forward strand.
ACAGGCCTGCGGACCGAACCTACGACATCATTCTCGAATCCGGTTATCTGAAAGTCGGTGTTTATGAAAACTTCCCGCCGTACTCCTACGAGGTGAACGGAGAACCCCGTGGCATTGACGTGGAAGTGGGCAAGCAGATTGCCGAGGCCATGGGCGTTGAATTCCGGGTGCACTGGATTGTGCCTGATGAAAACCTGGGGGATGACCTCAGAAACAATGTCTGGAAAGGGCACTACCTCGCCAAGCGCCGGCTGGCAGACGTGATGATGCGGGTGCCTTATGACAAGCAATATGCCTACATGCAGGATTCCACCGGGGAATACATCAACGAACAGGTGGTGCTGTTCGGCCCCTACCAGCAGGAAACCTGGCAAATTGCCTTCAACCCCGAAAAGATCGAAGGCGTCGACACCGTCGCCAAGTTCCAGTATCACCCGATCGGCGTAGAGATCGACACCCTTCCGGACTTCTATCTGAGCTCCGGCTTGCAGGGTCGCATGCGTGAGCAGGTCAGGCATTACCCTAATGTTCGCGAGTCTTTCAACGCGATGCGCGATGGCACGGTAAGTGCCGTTATGGGTATGCGTGCCGAGATCGATCATGAGCTTGGGCGCGCTGGAAATACCGAATTCCAGTTGGCAGGGAACGGCTTCCCGGGTATCGGCAAGCAGGTCTGGGACGTGGGCATGGCCATCAAGCATACCCATCGCCAGCTCGGTTATGCGATCGAAGCCATTATCGGTGACCTGGTGAAATCCGGCGACATGCAAGCACTGTTTGCGGAGCTGGGGCTGCGATATAGCGTTCCCCAATATTATCGGGAATTTCTCAGCGAGGAAGCGTTGGCTAAGGCCGAAGGTCAGCGTTGATGACTCCCCGCTTTATTTCGAGCGATACATCAAGCCCGCGAAGCCCTCGCGGGCTTTGTTTTTGGAGGTAGTAATACCAAGTGATGAGAAAACCAGTGCCGGGGGGTAATTGTTGGTTTTCGTCCCAAAGCGAAGAATCACTTCAGAGGCGGGAAAAGTTCCCGGTTCATCCTGAAACAAAAACGATCGCACCGAAAACAAGAGACTTGGAGAGCGCAACCATGACATCGAACAAGTTCGGGATTCGCATTGCGGCCAGTGCCCTGGCACTGGCGGTATCGTATGGGGCCCACGCGGTCACCGACGAAGACATCATGAACGATCATAAAACGCCGGGCGATATTGTCAGTTACGGCATGGGTACCCAGGGTCAGCGCTTCAGTATCCTGGAAGACCTTAACACCAGCAACATTCAATACCTCCAGCCAGCCTGGGCGTTCTCGTTTGGCAGCGAGAAAATGCGCGGCCAGGAGTCGCAGCCATTGATCAAGGATGGCGTGATGTATGTGACCGCCTCCTATTCCCGTGTTTACGCCATTGACGCCAGAACCGGCGAGGAAATCTGGCAGTACGACGCGCGTCTGCCCGACGGCATCATGCCCTGTTGCGACGTTGTTAACCGCGGCGTTGCCCTGTACGACGACAAGGTTATTGTCGGCACTCTCGATGCCAAACTCGTGGCTTTGAACAAAGACACCGGCAAGCCCATGTGGATCAAGAAGGTTGCCGACTACCAGGCGGGTTATGCCATTACTGCCGCACCGATCGTCGTCAAGGGCAAAGTGATTACCGGCGTTTCCGGTGGTGAGTTCGGTATTGTCGGCAAGGTGGAAGCCTACGACGCCAATACCGGTGAGCTGGTGTGGATGCGGCCGACCGTTGAAGGCCATATGGGCTATGTCTACAAAGATGGCAAGGCGGTTGAAAACGGCATTTCCGGCGGCAAAGCCGGACAGACCTGGCCGGGTGATATGTGGAAGAACGGCGGTGCTGCGACCTGGTTGGGTGGCACCTATGATCAGGACACCGACTCCCTGTTCTTCGGAACCGGTAACCCGGCACCCTGGAACTCACACCTGCGCCCTGGCGATAACCTGTTCTCATCCTCGCGGGTGGCAATCGATCCGGACGATGGCAGTATCAAATGGCACTTCCAGACCACGCCTCATGATGGCTGGGACTACGATGGTGTCAACGAGCTGATTTCGTTCGATTACAAAGAAAAGGGCAAAACCGTGAAAGCGGCGGCAACCGCTGACCGTAACGGCTTCTTCTACGTTCTGAACCGTGAGAACGGCGACTTTATTCGCGGCTTCCCATTCGTGGACAAGATCACCTGGGCTGAAGGCCTTGATCCGAAGACCGGTCGTCCGATCTTCAAGGACGGTGGCCGCCCGGGCGACCCTTCCGCAATGGAGGGAAGTAAAGGTGAAGTTGTTGTTGCCCAGCCGGCGTTCCTTGGCGGCAAGAACTGGATGCCCATGGCGTATAGCCAGGACACTGGCCTTTTTTATGTGCCGTCCAATGAATGGTCCATGGATATCTGGAACGAGCCAGTTTCCTACAAGAAAGGCGCGGCTTTCCTGGGTGCGGGCTTTACCATCAAGCCAGCTAATGACGAGTACATCGGCGTACTCCGTGCCATGGACCCGAAGACCGGCAAGGAAGTCTGGCGTTATGAAAACACCGCTCCGCTGTGGGGTGGTGTGATGACAACCGCTGGCAACCTTGTCTTCACTGGTACGCCCGAAGGCTATCTGAAGGCTTTTGACGCCAAGACCGGCGAAGAGCTGTATAAGTTCAACACCGGTTCCGGCGTTGTGGGTACGCCTGTCACCTGGACCATGGACGGCGAGCAGTATGTCTCTGTGGCCTCTGGCTGGGGTGGGGCGGTTCCGCTCTGGGGCGGTGAAGTGGCCAAGGTGGTAAAGGACTTCAACCAGGGCGGTATGGTCTGGACGTTCAAGCTGCCGAAGGATCGTGTTGCGAGCAACTGATCCCTGGAGTTTACCGACTCGGTATCGGGTCTAGAAGGGGCTGCCGAAAGGCAGCCCTTTTTTTATGGTACATCCTTTCAGTTTTAATCAAATGATTATATGATGTCTTAATCAGATGATTAAACAGGGGTGGCTTGTGGTGCTGGTAATCATTCTTGCGGTGTTGATACTGGCCGGCTGCTCGCCGGCTTCTGAACCACTGGATACCTCTTCTCCGCCACGGCTAGTGGACGTGGCAAATGTTGAGCCGGCTGAATCGATGTCCTGGATGACCTTGCCGGGCCGGGTGGAATCAAGCCGAAGAACCACGCTGAGCTTTGAAGTAACTGGCCAGGTGGAGTATCTGACCCTGGATGTTGGCGATGCCTTTCAGCGTGGCGATATCCTCGCAAGGTTGAATGGCGAGCGCTACCAACTGACGTATGAACGCAGTAAGGCGGCAGAGGTGGAGGCCAGGACAGGCCTTGCTGACGTTCAGCGCGAGCTACGGCGGCTGACAAGGCTGCGCCAGGGCGGGCATACCAGTGAAGCTACCCTGGAAAACGCAGAGGCAGCCGTGGCTGGTGCCAGGGCCAGGGTGGACTCCGCCGTCGCGTCCCGGAAACTGGCAGCGCGGGATCTGGAACAGACAAGCCTGCGGGCACCGTTCGATGGCACTGTGGCACGCAGGCACGCTGAACCCGGGCAACGAGTGGCGGCCAACGAGGTCATCTTCAACCTTGTTTCAAGTGGCGACGGTTTTGACGTGTTGACCCGGGTGCCGGAGAACGTCATCGGGCAGGTTCAGGCAGAAAGCCTCCAGTCAGTGTCAGTGCCCGCACTGGACGGCGCACAGACGACCGCGCGGGTAACACACATTGGCAGTCACGCCGCTGACGGGAATGATTACCCGGTTATCCTCCGTATGACTGGGTCCATGGCGGGGCTTCGCTCTGGTATGACCGCTGAAGTTTCTTTCAAGATAGCGACCGATAGCATGACCACGTCGGTTGACTCCTTTCGTGTGCCACTGACTTCCCTGTTATACCCAGTCCTGGGTGAGCCTCGGGTTCTGCTGCTTGATGACGCTAACCAACTGGTCTCCGTGCCGGTGAAAGTACTCTCGGTAGCAGACGGCGAGGCGGTGGTCACCGGGGGCCTGCAAGTGGGGCAGAAAGTTGTCGCGCGCGGTGTCGAGTTTGTCTCGATAGGTGACCGCGTCAGCATTCTGGGCCAGGGCCCACAACAGTTCCATTGAGGTGGTCATGAACCTCTCCCAGCTCGCGTTCCGTTTCCGTCCGGTTGTCCTGTTGGCCACCGTGGCCGCCATGTTCTTTGGCGCGTTCAGCTACCTCTCGCTTCCCACCAGGGAGGATCCCAGTATTACCGTCCGCGAGGCGGTGGTCAGTACCCGTTTTGCTGGCTTACCCGCCGAGCAGGTCGAGGAATGGATCACCAAGCCGCTGGAAACCCGGATTCGACAGGTTGCCGAGGTGGAGCATATCCGGTCCACCTCGATGCGGGGGCAGTCACTGATTCATGTTGAGATTCAGGATCGCTACTTCGATCTGGCTCAGATCTGGGATGACGTGCGCCAGAAGGTGGAGAGTGCCCGCAGTCAATTACCGGAGGGGACTGAGGCGCCAGTCGTCAATGACGATTTCGGTAATGTGGCCGTGGTCACTGCTGCGCTCACCTCAGATCAGTTCAGCCAGGCTGAACAACTGCAGATTGCCGAACATGTGCGCGCCCGTCTGTATGGTGTGGAGGGAACCCGTAAGGTGGAGTTGCACGGTGTGCAGCCGGAACGCATCTACATCGATGTCAGTGAATCCCGCCTTGCCAATCTTGGGCTGACGCCGGTTCAGTTGGCCTCACAGCTTAGTGATCGAAACGTTATCTCACCGGCGGGCGTTATGGAATCCGGAGAGCAGCGGCTGGCACTGCAGGTGTCGGGTGCGTTTCCGGACTTGGAAGCCCTGCGGGCATCGGACATTCGGTTGCCCGATGGTGGCTCCCTTCGCCTGGCGGACCTTGGAGCGGTCAATCGGGGATACCTGGATCCTCCCGCTAACACCGCTTACCACAATGGCAAGCGTGCAATTGTATTTGCCATCTCCATGGCTGATGGCTATAGCGTCCTTGATTATGGCGAAGCCGTAAGGGCTCGCCTGGACAACATCGGGGCCAGCCTGCCGGCGGGCTATAACCTGGACATCATGACGTTCCAGGCGGACCAGGTGGCCAATGCGGTCTATGGCGTCAGCCTCAGTGTGATACAGACCCTGGCTATTGTTCTGGTGGTTGTGGTTCTGTTTCTGGGCATTCGCACCGGCCTGATAGTCGGCTCAACGGTACCGGCAGTCATGCTCGTAACCCTGGCATTGATGGGGCTCTTCGACATGACGTTGCAGCGCATGAGCCTCGCAACCCTCGTCATTGCCCTGGGGCTGTTGGTGGACAACGCGATCGTCGTTGCGGAGGACTTCAAAGTCCGCCTGGCGGAGGGTAAGTCTCGTGACTTGGCGCTGAAACAGACCGGGGGTGAACTGGCTATGCCCCTTCTGTCGTCCACGCTGACCACCATTCTGGTCTTCCTGCCACTGATGTTGGCGGAACATGTCTCGGGCGAATATACCCGGTCGATATCAATAGTGATTGCCCTGTCGTTGCTGACGTCCTGGCTGCTGTCGATGACAGTGGTGCTGATATGGTGTCATCGCTTCATGCAACGCCCCGCTGATGATTCCGATAGCAGTGCACCTCAGCAACAAACCGGGCCGGCGGCATTATCCGAGCGCCTGTTCCGGGCTATGTCCAGTGGGTATGAGGTAGTGCTCAGACGCTGCCTGCGGCATCGGCCGTTATTCCTGATAGCGGTGGTGGCTTTGCTGTTTCTAGGCATTGGATTGATGCAGGTGGTGCCCAAGAAGTTCTTTCCCGATTCAGACCGGCATCAGGTATTGGTCTACCTGGATCTGCCATCTGACAGTGCGTCCTCTGCAACGGACCAGCAGGTTCAGGCGGTCAGCCGGTCGCTCACCGAATCTCTGGGTGACAAACTGACGGGTGTGGCGGCCTACGCCGGATTTGGTGGTCCCAGGTTCGTGTTGTCACTCACCCCCATCGATCCGGCGCCGAATAGAGGCTTCCTGGTGTTGAACGTGGCAAAGAGGGACCAGATGGCATCGGTGATGACAGCGGCGCGGCAACTGCTGGCTAAGGAGTTTCCGCAACTGTCCTCCCAGGTCACCCGGATGTTCCTCGGGCCTTCAGATTCCAACCTGCTGGAGATTCTGGTCAAGGGGCCAGACCGAGAGGTGCTCTACGATACTGCGGCAAAGGTGGAGGCAGAACTCCGCGCTATGCCGGGGGGCAGGGACGTGCGTCAGAGCTGGGAAGCACGCATACCGTCATTGCGTATCGAGGTTAACCAGGCACAGGCGGATCGCGCCGGTGTCACCTCTGCCGATATTGCCAGCTCGCTGAAAGGAGCCATTGATGGTTATCAACTGAGCCAGTTACGCCAGGGCGACACCCTGGTGCCCATTGTGTTGCGTTACCCGCCTGAAGTGAGGTCCCGATTGGAGCGCCTGAAATCGCTAGTGGTCTACCCGCTGAACGACCCTGGTGAGGGTGTTCCCCTGAACCAGGTGGCGACAATCGGGCTGGACGATGGCTACTACCGGATCGACCGGCACAATCTGGTTCGTGCCATTACCATCGAAGGACGAAACGATGCTTTGACTGCCGAGGACATGGTGCCTCGCATCACCCCAACACTGAGATCCCTGGAGGCCTCTTTGCCGCCGGGCCATTGGGTTGAGTTTGACGGCGTGGTGGTGCAGTCCGCCGAAGGGCAGGCCTCGATGCAAGCCAACCTGCCATTGTGCCTGGGGTTGATCCTGATCCTGCTGGTAGCCCAGTTCAATTCCTACAAGCGCCCGCTGTTGATCGTGGTCACCATTCCCTTGGTGATACTGGGCGTATCAATGGGCCTATTGGTATTGCGGGCGGATTTCGGGTTCATGGTACTTTTGGGGATCTACAGCCTGGCCGGCATTATCATCAATAATGCCATCGTGCTGATCGAACGAATCGACCGGGAACGTCGTGACGAGGGGCATTCGCTGCAGGAGGCCGTTGTCCGCGCCTCCGTTCGACGGCTCAGGCCCATTGTCATGTCGGCTGCCACGACCATCCTCGGACTGTTGCCGCTGATTGTGGGTAAAGATCCGCTATTCTATGCCATGGCCAGCGCCATGGCCTTTGGTTTGGGCCTGGGAACCCTGATGAGCCTGGGCGTGGTGCCGGTGCTGTACACCTACTTTTTTGCCCGCGAATCAGGGAAGATGCCTCATGCAACCGAGACAACATAGTGCATTTGGAGAGAAAGCAGTGGCAAACGAGCCGGGCAAAGCCGAAGACGAAACCGCCCAAAAACTGATCCTGGCGGGCATGGAGTTGTTTGGTCAATATGGTTTCAAAGGCACCACGACCCGCATGATTGCCGAAGCCGCCGATTCCAATATCGGCTCCATTGCCTATTACTTCGATAATAAGACTGGCTTGTACCACGCCATTGCCCGGCATATTGCCCGGCGCATGAGAGAAGTTTTCGGTTTTACTGGCGAGCAATCGGCTGCAAGCGCCAGTGATTGCGATCAGGCCCTGGCCCAACTCGAACTCATCGTGAAACGCATGGTTCGCCAGTTCGCCCAGGCCCCGGAGGCTCGCCGCTGGCTCATGTTGGTGATGCGCGAACAGGCCAGTCCCACTGAGGCGTTTGATATCCTCTACGAGGAAACCTTCGAACGTGTCCATGTGCACCTGACCCGCCTGATTGCGGTCGTGATGGACCGGTCACCCGACGAGCGCCGGGTCATCATCGAGGCCCATACCGTCATGGGTCAGATTGTCTTTTTCCTTGTAGGCCGCTTCCCATTACTACGCAGGCTTGGGATAGAGGGCGAATTCCCTCCTGACGTCGTGGACACTGCCGAACAGGTGGTAATTTCCCACCTCCATGCCCTGGCGTTTACTACCAAGGGATGAGTTTTTCACCTCCATCGAATCATTCAACTATCCAGTGCCGGGGTCTACATTGAATAGGTAAACGCGCAAGGCCGCGTTGTCCTGCGACAAACACAACAAGAGGTCGAGACCATGATCTACGCACAACCTGGTAAGGAAGGCTCCGTCGTCTCCTTCAAACCCCGTTACGAGAACTACATCGGCGGCGAGTGGGTCGCCCCGGTCAAGGGTCAGTACTTTGAAAACATCACGCCGGTGACCGGCGATGTCATCTGTGAGATCCCCCGCTCCTCGGCCGAAGATATTGACCTGGCTCTGGATGCCGCCCACAAGGCCGCGCCAGCGTGGGGAAAAACTTCGACCACTGAGCGTTCCAATATCCTGCTGAGAATTGCCGACCGTATCGAGCAGAATGTTGAAATGCTGTCGGTCGCCGAAACCTGGGATAACGGCAAAGCCGTTCGCGAGACACTGAACGCCGACATTCCTTTAGCGGTTGACCACTTCCGTTACTTTGCCGGTTGTATCCGCGCCCAGGAAGACACGTCCAGCGCCATCGACAACAACACTGTGGCCTATCATTACCATGAGCCACTGGGTGTGGTTGGCCAGATCATTCCCTGGAACTTCCCACTGCTGATGGCTGTGTGGAAACTGGCACCTTGTCTGGCAGCCGGCAACTGTACGGTGATGAAGCCAGCCGAGCAGACGCCAGCCAGCATCCTGATCCTGATGGACCTGATTGGCGATCTGTTACCCCCGGGCGTGGTTAACATCGTCAACGGCTACGGCATTGAAGCGGGCCAGGCCCTGGCCACCAGCAAGCGTATTGCCAAGATTGCCTTCACCGGCTCCACACCGGTGGGCTCCCACATTCTCAAATGCGCGGCCGAGAACATCATCCCCTCTACTGTAGAGTTGGGCGGCAAGTCTCCGAACATCTACTTCTCAGACGTAATGCAGGCTGAGCCGGAGTTTATCGACAAGTGTGTGGAAGGCCTGGTGCTGGCGTTTTTCAACCAGGGTGAAGTCTGTACCTGTCCGTCCCGTGCGCTGGTGCAGGAAGACATGTACGAGGAGTTCATGGCCAAGGTTGTTGAGCGCACCAAGTCCATCAAACGTGGTAACCCGCTCGACACCGATGTGCAGGTCGGCGCTCAGGCCAGCAAGGAGCAGTTCGACAAGATTATGTCCTACCTCGACATCGGCAAGCAGGAAGGCGCGGAAGTGCTGACCGGCGGTGGCCGTGAGGAGATGGATGATGCCTACAACAATGGCTTCTATGTTCAGCCCACGCTGTTCAAAGGCAAGAACAACATGCGTGTGTTCCAGGAGGAAATCTTCGGCCCGGTGGTGGGCGTAACCACCTTCAAGGACGAGGAAGAAGCCCTGGCCATCGCCAACGATACCGAGTTCGGTCTGGGTGCCGGCCTCTGGACCCGCGACATCAACCGTGCCTATCGGATGGGCCGCGCCATCCAGGCGGGCCGCGTATGGACCAATTGTTACCACCAGTACCCGGCGCACGCTGCCTTCGGTGGTTACAAGAAGTCCGGCGTTGGCCGCGAGAACCACAAGATGGCGCTGGACCATTACCAGCAGACCAAGAACCTGCTGGTCAGTTACGACATCAACCCGCTGGGCTTCTTCTAAGTCCGCCAATGACTGTTGTGCCCGGGCCCTCCCACACAGGCCCGGTGGCGAGTCAGCACATGGATGTGCACATTCCTCCCCGGTGTCTGGCCGGGGTGCATCTCTACCGGGTTGTAGTTGACTGGTGGGGGTGGATGGGTCTTCCTGCCATTTTTAGGTCCTTCCCAGGGCCTTTTTTTGTGTCTGCGCCGGCGTTCACCGGAATGGGTCGAAAGGATGAATTTCAGGGCCCGGATCGGCTGGAAATCAGTGCCAAAGTACCATATTTGCCTTTTCGTGGACTGGGTAGGATTGAAGGTGAGTTACCGGATGACCGGTTAACGGATCCTCAATGCCACAACAATCATCACAAGAGGTAAGCGTTATGTGGACCAAGCCAGCCTATGAAGACCTGCGGATCGGCTTCGAAGTCACCATGTACTTCGCCAACCGCTGAGAAGTGATGGCCAGCCTCGTGCGCTGGCCATTTTGCTTCTGGAGTTTTCGTTATGCAGATTCGTATCCTCGGTTCCGCTGCCGGCGGAGGGTTTCCCCAATGGAACTGCAATTGCGCCAACTGTGATGGATTCCGCAAAGGGACCCTGAACGCCAGCGCACGTACCCAGTCCTCCATTGCCATCAGCGAAGACGGCGTGCACTGGATTCTCTGCAACGCCTCTCCTGACATTCGTGCTCAATTGGCAAGCTTTGATGCCATGCAGCCGGCGCGTGCGCTTCGGGATACCGGAATTAACGCGGTGTTGCTGTGCGACAGCCAGGTGGATCACACCACCGGTTTGCTGATGTTGCGCGAGGGGTTGCCCCTGGACGTGTGGTGTACCGCCCAGGTGCATGAAGATCTGAGCAGCGGCTTTCCACTGTTTCGCATGCTCACCCACTGGAGCGGTGGCCCCCAGTGGCATGAAGTACCCTGTACCGATCAACAGTCTTTTTCCATTCCCTGTGCCCCGGCGTTGCGGTTGACGGCCATTCCGTTACTCAGTAATGCGCCGCCGTATTCGCCGCGCAGGAATAATCCCCACCCGGGAGACAACATTGGGCTTTTCATAGAAGACACCCGCAGTGATGAAACCGTCATGTACGCCCCGGGGCTCGGGCAGCCCGATGAGCAGATTCTGCAGTGGATGCGCAAAGCCGACACGCTGCTGGTGGATGGTACCGTTTGGCACGACGATGAAATGTTGCGCTGCGAGGTGGGTACCCGTACCGGTCAGGAAATGGGGCATCTTGCCCAGAGCGGCCCCGGGGGCATGATCGATGTGCTGGATACCATGCCAGCACGCCGGAAAATCCTTATTCATATCAATAACACCAACCCCATTCTCAACGAAGACTCTCCGGAACGGGCCGTGCTGGCCAGGCACGGCATTGAGGTGTCGTTTGACGGCATGCATCTGGATATGGAGGTGCCCTCGTGAACGCACTCGCTACACCTGTCATGAATCGCGGGGATTTCGAGCAGGCCCTGCGGGCAAAGGGCCAGTACTACCACATCCACCATCCGTACCACAAAGCCATGTATGGCGGTGATTGTACTCCCGAGCAGATTCGTGGCTGGGTCGCTAACCGGTACTACTATCAGATCAACATTCCCCGCAAGGACGCAGCGATCATGGCCAACTGCCCGGATGCCTCGGTGCGCCGGTTGTGGCTCCAAAGAGTACTGGATCATGATGGGCACAGTGACGACGAAGGCGGTATCGAGGCCTGGCTGAGCCTGGCGGAAGCCGTAGGGCTAACCCGGGACGAGGTCCTCGACCAGCGCCACGTGCTGCCGGGTGTGCGGTTTGCGATAGACGCGTACCTGAACTTTGCCCGACGGGCGACCTGGCAGGAAGCGGCCTGTTCCTCCCTGACGGAGCTGTTTGCACCCGAGATTCACCAGTCCCGGCTCGATAGCTGGCCCCTGCATTATCCCTGGATCCAGACCGATGGTTATGCCTATTTCCGCAAGCGGCTGTCGGAAGCGCGCCGTGACGTGGAGCATGGTTTAACGATTACCCTGGATCACTTTACCACCGCGGCACAGCAGGCCCGTGCCCTGGAAATCCTTCAATTCAAACTGGATATCTTATGGTCTATGTTGGATGCCCTGACTATGGCTTATCAGCACCGCACGCCGCCGTACCACACCGTAACCAACCAGCCAGTCTGGCACCGGGGGGTGTAGTGGCCACGCCCATGGAGCGCACACCGCGACTTCGCCCGGGTTTCCGCTTCCAGTGGGAGCCGGCCCAGAACGCCCATGTGCTGTTGTATCCCGAAGGTATGGTGCGGTTGAACGACAGCGCCGGGGCGGTGCTGAAGGAAGTGGATGGCCAGCGCACGGTGGCCGATATTGTCGCTATCCTGGAACAGCAGTTCCCCGATGCTGGATCCCTGGCAAACGATGTCAGTGATTTCCTCAAGGACGCCGAACAGCAGCATTGGATACTGTTTCCATGAGTCAGCACGACACCATGCCGGCGGGCGATCGCCCTGGTATTGGTCCGCCCCTATGGCTGCTGGCGGAATTGACCTACCGCTGTCCACTGCAGTGCCCTTACTGTTCCAACCCACTGGATTTCGCGCAGACCCAGCAGGAATTAAGCACCGAAGAGTGGGTCAGGGTGCTGCGCCAGGGCCGTGAGATGGGAGCAGCCCAACTGGGCTTTTCCGGCGGCGAACCGCTGGTGCGTCAGGACCTTCCGGAGCTGATTGCAGAAGCCAGGCAGCTGGGCTATTACACCAATTTGATAACCTCCGGCCTGGGGCTCACCGAGGCCAAGGTAAACGCTTTCCGCGACGCCGGGCTGGACCATATCCAGGTCAGTTTCCAGGCCTCAGACCCGGAACTGAACAACGCCGTGGCCGGCTCACGCAAGGCTTTCGAGCAGAAGCTGGCGATGGCCCGTGCGGTAAAAGAAGCGGGTTACCCCATGGTGCTCAACTTTGTGATCCATCGGCACAATATCCACCAGATGAACGATATCATCAGCTTGTGTGAGCGATTGGGTGCGGATTACGTGGAGTTGGCTACGTGTCAGTACTACGGCTGGGCGTTTGAAAACCGCGAGGGGTTGATGCCTTCCAAGGCTCAGCTGGAAAAGGCAGAGGCCGAGGTAAACATCTATCGCAAACGCCTGGCAGATGGCGGCTCGGCGATGAGATTGATCTTTGTTACCCCGGACTATTACGAAGAGCGGCCAAAAGCCTGCATGAACGGGTGGGGCAGTTTGTTTCTCACCGTGGCGCCGGACGGCACCGCCTTACCCTGCCACAGCGCCCGCCTGTTACCCATTGAGTTTCCCAATGTACGGGATTCCTCGCTACACTCCATCTGGTATGACAGCCCGGGTTTCAACCATTACCGGGGTGACAGCTGGATGCCGGAGCCGTGCCGGTCCTGCGACGAAAAAGGAAAGGATTTCGGCGGCTGCCGATGCCAGGCCTACCTGCTGACCGGTAATGCCGACAACGCCGACCCGGTTTGCAGTAAATCACCCCATCATGACCGCATCCTCGCCGCCCGCCAAGCGGCGGACCATGCCACCGCCGGGCTGGAGGAGCTGACCTATCGCAACGCCAACAACTCCCGGTTGTTCTTCAGGGGCTGATGCGCCCCGTGAGCCAGATGCAACGACAAAGCTGACGTCAGAACAGGCCTCGTCGGCGCTTTTGCAGCGTACAGAGCTAGCGGCATCTGCGATCGGTGTATTCTGGCTGGAGTCCGACCCGGTCAGTGGTGGCAATGTGATAATGACCGTGGAGGCGGGTGTCGGGATTCCTTTGCTCTCTCGCAGCTTCAGCGCTCGCAGCCAGGTTAACGGTTATGGAGGTGGTGAGCTGTGTGCCGGGCCCGAAAGCGTATTCGCCGTCGAGGCGTCCGGGCAGCAGGTTTATCACATTGATACGGCCACAGGGGCGTGCTCTCCACTCACTGACGACGATGCCTGCTATGGCGGACTCTCCTGGGACGCGGCGCATCACCGGGTGTTGGCAGTGCGTGAGGCGAATGGCCGCCAGCAACTGATGGGTATTGCCCTAACGGACAGTGAATCAGCGAACTGCATACTCCACGAGTCGGAAGACTTTTACAGCGCCCCGGCGGTATCGGCCGACGGGCGGCACCTGGCCTGGGTGAGCTGGTCGTTACCGGATATGCCGTGGGTTGCCTCCGTACTCTGGACAGCATCGATTCAGCAGGACGGCTCACTGACCCAGGCGCGACGCTGGCCCTCGCCTTCAAAAGGCAGTGTGCAGCAGCCGATATTTGATGGCGACGACGTGATTGTGTTGTCGGATCATGAGGGGTGGTGGCAACCGTGGCGACTGGCGTCCAGTGGGCAATGGCACTTGCTGGATGGCACGCGGGAGGATCATGCCAGCGCCCCCTGGCAACTGGGCGAGCGTCACCACCAATGCCTTCCCGACGGTGGCTGGGTACGTGTGCGGTACCAGGCCGGAGTCGGGCAGTTGTGGTTGTGTTCAGAGAATGAAGAAACAGGCGTGCGGATCGCAAGGGAGTACGTCGACTTTCGATGCCTGGTTGTGCAAGGCCAGAGGGTGCTGTGTATTGCCCGCTCGTCCACCCGGCTCGACACGGTGTTGTCGGTCGATTGGGGCACCGGACATGCCGAGCCACTCTCCGGTGGCGAAGAGCCTTTCCCTGGAATGACATTGTCTCAGCCGGAACTCTTCAGCGTTCCGCCATCAGCCGGTGGTGTCGATGCCATCAGCGGTTTTTTCTACCCGCCAGTGCCATCCGCGTCTGATGGTAAGTCGGTACCAATCATCCTGATTGCCCATGGCGGCCCGACCTCCACGACCTATCCGGTGCTCAACCTCCAGACCCAGTTCTGGTGCCGTCAGGGGTTTGCCGTGGCTGACGTGAACTACCGCGGCAGTTCTGGCTTCGGCCGGGCCTTTCGCATGGCGTTGGCGGGGAACTGGGGACGTGTGGACGTGGCGGATATGGAACGTGCTGCTCGCTGGCTGGTCGACAACAAAGCCGTTGATCCCGCCAGGCTTTTCATCCAGGGCCGCAGTTCGGGCGGTTATACCGCATTGCTGGCCATGGTCCAAACCGACGTGTTTGCGGCGGGCGCCAGCCAGTTCGGTGTCAGTGATCCCCGGCGGCTGAGAGCGATGACGCATCGATTTGAATCCGGTTATCTGGACTGGTTGTTGGGATCTCCCGACGACTGTCCCGACAACTGGCAGCAGAGGTCGCCACTGGCTCAGGCAGATCGCCTCTGTCGACCGATGATCTTTTTCCAGGGTGCGCAGGATCGGGTGGTGGTCCCGCAGCAGACCACTGCCATCGTCAATGCGCTGCGTCGCAATGGTGGCTCTCCGGAGGTGTATGTGTACCCTGACGAGGGTCACGGATTTCGCAAACAGAGCAACGTTGCCGATATGCTGGAACGATTGCTTCGGTTTTATCGCAGGCAGTCGACCGATCAGTAATGTGACGCCTGTCCGCTTTCCCGTTTCGCTGTAAGACAGTCTTACATACAGTTTTCAGTCCCCCCGACAATACTCTTCCATCAGACAAGAAACCGGCCAATTCGGCCTGATGTGGGGACAAAACAATGAAAATAAGGACTGATGGATTTTCGGGAAAGGCAATCGTTCTGCTGGGCGCTCTGGCGGTATTGACCGGCTGCGGTGGCGGCGGAAGCAGCAGCGAATCCAGCCCTTCGGATTTTGACGCACCGGTAGAGCCGGTCAACATTGGCGGTGATGGGGATATTTTTGACCCGGAGCGCCTGCTCGACGTGGAAATCACCATGTCCGCCAGCAACTGGCGAACATTGAAAGCCGAGGCGCGAACGTTGGCTGACACCTCTCGCGAATGCTTGCCCGAGTTCGAGTACACCGAGTTGCCCGCCACCGTCACCATCGACGGCGATACCATGGGCAACGTGAACGTGCGGAAAAAAGGCTTTATCGGTTCACTCAGCCCGGACCTGCCTTCCCTGAAACTGGATTTTAACGACCTGCAGGAAGGGCGTACTTACCAGAACGTGTCCCGTATGACCCTGAACAACAATCGTCAGGATCCCTCCAATGTTCGTCAATGCCTGGCTTACGACCGGTTCCGGGATATCGGTATCGCAGCGCCGTTATGCAACTACGCCCAGGTGACCGTCAATGGCGAGGATTTGGGGGTTTTTGCCCATGTTGAACCTATCCGGAAGCCCTTTTTGCGGCGCACGTTTGGCGATGACTCGGGCAATCTGTATGAGGCGCAGCAGGCCGATTTCGGCAACTATCTGATCCGCCGGTTCGAGACCAAGACCAACGAAGACGCCAACAACCGCTCTGATCTGCAAGCCGTTGCGGACGCCATGGCGCTGGATGATGAGGCGATGATGGACGTGTTGCCCCAATTGCTGGATGTGGATGAGTTCATCCGTTTCTGGGCCATGGAAACCTTGCTGGGAGCGTGGGATTCGGCGAGCGGCAACGCCAATAACTTTTACCTCTACCATTCTCCGGACGATGGGCTGTTCCACTTCATCCCCTGGGGTGCCGATACCGCCTTTCGTGGAACCCATCCCCTGAAGCCTGGCTCCGCGCCTCTGTACCGTAACTTCCGTCTGGCGGAGCGGCTTTATGGGATGACGGAATACCGCCAGCAATACCTGGACGCGCTGGAAGACCTGTTGGCCAACCACTGGGACGAAGAAGCGATGCAGCTGGAGATCGAGCGGGTGATGGCGTTGACTGGGACCACGGAGGCCGACGTTGAAAGTGTTGAAAGCTTCCTGCTTGGCACCGGCATGCCCGGAGACGACGGGTATGAGCGATCGCAACGGGAGGTGTTGCTCAGCGCCATCGCCGGAAACGAGCCGGAAGAGGCGGTGACCTTGCTGGAGGATACCCAGCCGGACTGCTCCGAGCCGGCCAAGACCAACCTGACCGCCAGTGTTTCAGCGGTATCCGGTACAGACTCCGGGGTATTCAGTTTCACCTTGCCGGATGGTCGACAGGTCAGCGCGAGCCTGACGTTCGCTGCCTTTGAAGTAGACAGCCTGGTGTACTCCGTTGACACCGAGCAGGCTCCCGCCGTGCACAGTTTATTGCTGATTGGTGTCGACGCCGCCCAGGGCTTCAAGCCTTATGTGTTGCAGGTATTTATCGAAGACACCGATTACATACCCGGAACCCATAAACTCCATGGCTTTGCCACCAATGCGCTGCTCTTTGAAGTGGATGAATCCGTACCTGGCGACGTGGTGTCACTGGCGCTGGGGGCGACCGGCACCATCACCCTCAGCAGCGTAGGCAGCGGCGCAAACGCCGGCGATGTGGATATGGACATCGACATGACCATGGAATACCTGCCGGGTACTGAATAATGGTCAGTTGTTTCAGCCTGAACGCATTTGAATCCCACTCACTGGCGGATCAGAGCTCGTCAGCGTTGATGGATCGGGTGGATACCAAGTATCTGATCGACGCTGCCGAACTGAACCAGTGTCTGGCAGAGCTGACGGCAGAGTACACGGTGCTGGAGATGAACGGGTGTCGGGGAATGGCATACGACACGCTCTATTTCGATACGCCCGGCCGGCAGCTCTACCTCGATCACCACAATGGCAAACTGAACCGCGTAAAGGTCCGCACTCGCCACTACCGGGCCACCGGTGAGCGTTTTCTGGAGGTCAAGGTCAAGACCAACAAACTGCGCACCTCCAAACAGAGAATGGTATTGACCGGGGCGGAGCCAGACGCACGAATTCTGCGTCACTTCCTTCAAGAGCAATTGGGCCTGCCGGCGACACGGATGCTGCCGGCTCTTTTTGTTCACTACCATCGCATCACGCTGCTCAGCAGAACCGGTCACGAGCGGGTTACCGTGGATACGGATATCTGCTTCGAGCATAGCGGGGAACACCAGCGGATCGGGTTGCCGGGCGTTGTGTTGGTGGAGGTCAAATCGTTGCGCCATCAGTGGCGTTCACCCGCTCTGGACATCCTGAAAAGGATGGGCCACAGGCCCGTCAGCTTCAGCAAATACTGCATCGGCACGGCGCTGCTGTGCCGGGGCCGGATCAAGGCCAACCGCTTCAAGCCAGTGTTGTCGAAGCTTGATGCGCTCAGGGCCCCGAGAGAATACCGCTACTTCAAGGAGTCATCATGGAATCTGCAGTTGATGTCCATTTCTTTATCCGCCTGATCATTAACCTGATCTCGGTTTTCATCCTGATCCGTTGTTACTACGCATTTTCCCACCATCGTGAAAACGCCGCCTCGTTCATCCTGTTTGGCGTGGGTGTGTTCCTGGTCACGGCGTTACTGAATTCGGTGACCGTGTCCATGGGTTTCGCCTTTGGGTTGTTCGCGGTGTTCTCGATGTTGCGATACCGCACCGAAGCATTGGGCATCAAGGAAATGACCTATCTGTTTCTGGTGATCGCCATGGCGCTGTTGGCGGCCGTCGGGAACGTGGCGCATTGGGTGTTGGCGTGCCTGAATGGCCTGGTGATCGCCATCGCCTTGTTGCTGGAAACCCGAATGATGTTGCCATTGTGCGGCGAGAAGGACATCGAGTACGAAAAAATTGACCTGATTCACACCGACCGTCAGGACGAACTGATTGCCGACCTGCGATCTCGGACTGGCCTGGATGTGAATCGGGTGGATGTGGTTTCCGTGAGCTTTCTGCGGGATACAGCGCAGCTAAGGATGCATTACCGCATGGAGCAGGAATCATGATGGGCGATCTGCGCTGGGCAATGCCGGTGATGTGGCTGATGGCCTGCTTTTCCCTGCAGGTGCGTGCAGACACCACTGATTTTGAGGCCGACATCGGCGGCTACGCGGTGGGTGGCGTGGACCATTATGGCGCTTTCCATGACGAAGATGGCGTTGACTCGACCACGAACACGGTACTGCGGAAATTCAGGCTCGGACTTGAACTTGCCTATGGCAAACACTGGTCCTTCGAGCTTGATGGTGACTATCAGTACGACGGTGATGAGCAGGTACTGGAATTCGATGATGTGTGGTTGCGATACGATGGCTTTGGCTGGGGTGGCGTTCAGGTGGGTCGGATGAAAGAGCCTTTTGGTTTTGAACGTACCAGTGGCTATTCCAGCCTGATGACCAACGAACGCTCCCTGGCGACCAGCGCCTTCGCGCCGGGGCGCTCCGAAGGCGTGATGGTAAACCGGGCCGGTAAAAAGGCCACCTGGGCACTGGGCGTGTTCCGTGAAGATGCCGATGCCAAGTCGCCCAGGGCGGTAACGGGCCGCGTGACCTTTGCCCCGCTTAACACTGAACATCAGACAATCCATCTGGGCCTGGCCGGATCCTGGCGTGACATGCGCGGCGAACGGTTCCAGATACGCGATCATGGGGAGGTCTACAGCGCCGACAATGTGATCCGAAGCCCGCGTTTTGACGCGGATGACCTGGCACTGTTGGGTGGCGAGTTTGCCTGGAGTCGCGATTCAGTCACCGTCACATCGGAGGCGATGACCCAGCGTGTCAGGCAGGTTGGGGGCGACGAATGGCAATTCACTGGCGGTTATGCCCAACTGGGCTACCTGCTCACGGGCGAACACCGGGGGTATAGCCGAGGCGAGTTTGACCGCATTGACCCGCTCAGCCATCTGGGTGCCGTCGAACTGGTGGCGCGCTGGAGCGGGGTGGATCTCAGGCAGCGGGATGTGGGTGCCGAAGCATCGATAGCGTTACTGGGGATCAACTATTACTGGCGTAAATCGTTCCTGCTAAGGGTGAATTACCTGGTTCCGGATATCAGTGGCAACGCGCTGATGGCAGGCCCCGATGGGGATGCGGTCACCGTGCGCGCCCAGCTCAGGTTCTGACGCCAACGGCCTCCAGGGGCAGCGCCAGTGTCACCCGGGTCCATTGCCCCAGCGCACTGCTAATGGACAGTGTCCCACCGTGGTGGCGCAGAATGGTCTGGCAAATGCTGAGGCCCAGCCCGAGGTTTTCCGGTGTGTCACTGGTGGAATAAAAGGGATCTGTCAGGCGCCGTATTTCTTCCTCGGGAATGCCGCAGCCGTTGTCTGCCACTGTAATGTTGAGGGTCCGAGGGTCGCGAGTTGTCGACACATTAAGGATGGCGGACTGATGATCCAGCCCGCTCTGAAGCGCCGAGGCTGCATTGAGAAACAGATTCACAAACACCTGGGTCAGTGCCGACGGGTAGCAGGGCACCGTCAGGGATTCCGGTACCGCTAATTCCAGGTCAATGCCCCGCAGCTCGTTTTTGGTAAAGCGCGCAGCGGTGTTGAGAATTCCCATGAGGTTCGCCTGTTCCTTGGCGTGCTCAGGGTGAGGAACAGAAAAGTCGATAAGGTCGGAGACGATGTCGGCAATCCGGTTTTGATGCGCCGCGGCATCGTCGATCGCTTCGCTCAGTTCGGGGTCTTCGTTGATATCTTTTGCGTACTGCAGCGCCTGAACCGAGCAGTTGACGGGGTTCATGATTTCGTGGAGCAGCCCTTTTGCCATATGGCTCAAAGCCTGGTGCTTCTGTTGCTGGATCAGGTTTTCCTCGGTCACTTGCAGAGTTTGCAGAGTGCGGCTCAGCATCCGGTTTCTGTCCCGCAACAGGAACTGCAGAGCCAGGATGTTGCGCACAAAGCGACGAAAGAAAACGGCTAACAACGGTGAGATGACCAGGCACATCAGAACCAGCCAGTTCAACAGCACTTCCTGCAACTTGATTGCCACATCCGCTGCGGGTACCGCGACCCAGGTTGCGGCGTAGAGAAAGGCCAGATTGATGGCGATCATAACCAGGGTATGCAGCGGCGACAGTGTCACGATGCCGAGGAAACTGATGAAGAAGTAGAGCCCGATCGTCGGTGTGAGATCTCCACCGGTTTTGATAAAGGCAAGATAGCTGAACAGGGCCATGTTCAGGAAAACCAGATACATGATCAGTGGCGTGCGAAAACGCACGGCCTTGAATCGGTGGGCCACAATGAGACAGGAGAGAATCGTGGTGTAGACAAACAGTCCGCTCGGAACGTTGGCAGGGCCAAGCTGTGTGGCCAGCGTCATCATGTGCGCAAGGGTTCCGATCAGTGTGATTAGCAGCGAGACGTCCGCAAAGACCGGCAGGAAACGGAACCGGGATTGGGCGCTGTAGAAACGCTCGAACTGTCGTTGCTTGCGCGGAGTAAGTTGCTGAACCTGTTGCAGGCCGTCGAGTATTTTCATGAGTCGAGATTGTTCCTGAAGCGTTTCATGAACAGCATCAGATCCGGTTGCCGTTCAAAGCCCATCTTGATGAATATTCGGTCCTTGTAGGAGTGCACTGTTTTATAGGAAACCCCGAGTCGATCCGCAATGGTCTTGAACGCGACCCGATCCGCCATGAGGCGTGCCACTTCCCGTTCACGGGCAGATAGCGCGTTAAACGCCTCCAGATCTGGTGATGTTGTGGTAGCGGGTGCCTGGCACGAGTCCGCGTCCACATACACTTGCCCGTTGCGAATGTAGTGCAGGGATCGAATGAGTTCCTGTACTGACTGAGTCTTGGCCACAACCGTTTTGATACCTGACTCCAGATAGATCGCCAGGCGGGCTGGAGAGACCGGTCGCTCGACCAGCAGTAGCACAGACAGCGCGGGGTGATTGGAAAGGGCCACTTCGGCGATGGTCAGGCCATCGTTGTCCTGCAGGGCTTCCTCAATGATCAGCACGGTAGGCCTGACGGTCGGCAACTGCTCCAATGTATCGACACCGGTTGCGGACTCGCCCACCAGATCAATGTTCTCTTCAAGAAGCAGCTGATAGAGGATGGCGTCCCGGTACAGGCGCTTGTCGATGGTGACGTACAGCCGGATATCATCCTTTGTCACGGCTGCCGGCTCCCGCCCGAGGGCGCGCGCAGAGGCAATGACAGCTCAAGGGTGAAGCGTTGTTGGCCTCCCTGAAGGAGAACTTGGCCGCCCTGTTGTTGGGCCATGATGTAGAGCGCAAGCAAGGCGCCCTGTTGCTTCAGTAATTGGCTGGAAACACGTGCCATTGGCGAAAGGACATGACTGTATAGGTGGAGGTTCTTGCCGGCTTCCAGCCGAAGGGTCGTGACGTCCTCATCCTGCTCACTTATGAGGTGGTCACGGCTCATTCCGGACGCGCTCAACAGCACATCCAGCGCTGACTGAATGGCGTCGGGCAGGGTACCGTTGTTGGGAACGGCGTCGGTTAACGGTATCTCCAAATACCGAGTCAGTTCGGCGCGTAGCCCGCGGACCAGAGCATTATCCAGAGCCTCAGGGCTATGGTCACGAAAGTGGGAGGCGCCGGGAGGCAAGGTGCTGATGGCGTCCATATCCCTCAGGAAATTCTGTATCACGTCCCGTGACGCCAAGGGAACTGATGGCGATTCGGCCAGAGCCCTGAGAAGAGCGGCTTTTCGCCGTTCGCGAACGCCCTCGAAACGCTCAGCAAGTGCAAATTGCCACTGCTCCGATTTCTGGCGCGATGCGTGGTGCTGAGCAATAGCGTCGTCCAGCACCGGGAGCAGGGATGCGGCATGCCACGGCTTCTTCTGATAACGGAAGATTCGCCCCTGGTTAACCGCGCCCAGCGCAACGTCCAGTTCCCCGTAGGCCGATGTGAGGATGCGAGTAATATGGGGATAGGACTGTCGCATCTCGTTGATCAACTGCAGTCCTTTCATGCCTGGCATGCGCTGATCTGTCATCAGGACTGCAGTCCGGTGACCTTCCTGATGGAGAGTCTCCAAAGCCTGCTGAGCGCTGGCGGCGCAGCGGGTTTCGAAGCGGTCCTGCATCCGCATCAGCTGTTTGCTCAGGTACTTGGTCGCCGATTGTTCGTCGTCAACGATCAGTACCAGCGGCTTGGGGTGTTCGCTCTCGACGGGAGCGGGCCCGGCGTTATCCTGTACCGACATGGTGGCTGCAAACAGGTCGGTGCGTACGAGGTTGATGTCCCAAGGCTTGGCGTAGCAGCGGTCGACAACCCTATTCTCCAGCAAGTGAATGATCTGATCGAGGGAAAACTGGCCGCCAATGACGATTCGCAAGCAGCAGCCACCATTGCTGACCTGCTGAAGTAGAGAAGACGCCAGCAACTGATCGGTGTCGGTGGTGATGAATACGAGCGCGTCGGGCAGGGATCGGCCCCGTGCAATTGCGGCCAGGGCTTCTTGGTCAGAGGAGTAGCTGTCAATTGAAAATGCCCCGGCAAAATCCTGGAGAAAAGCATCCCGATCGTCTTCCCGGTCGTACCTGAGAAGTACCCGATGTGGTTGATCAGCGGACATGTGAGCTGGATCCTTGGAGACAGGTTGGCCTAGCGATAATACCAATCGGGTATCGACCCGAATGTAGGAACATCCTACGCTGTTTGGGTGCCGAAAATCCCGGCACAGGTCTCAGGATGAGGAACCAGATGAGAAGGCACTCGGGTTGGGTTAAACTCCGGGTGAGACATAATAACAACGACATAATGGCGAGACCTTACATGAGCTACGACATTTCCTCCCTGCGCAAGTTTGTGTCCCCCGAGATCATCTTTGGTGCCGGCTCACGCAAGGCAGTAGCCAACTTCGCCAGTAACTTTGGTGCTCGACATGTGTTCCTGGTATCTGACCCTGGCGTGGAGAAAGCCGGCTGGGTTGCGGAAATCATGGATATCCTGGTGGCAGCGGGTCTCCGTGTCACGGTATTTACCGGCGTCTCAGCCAATCCGAAAGTGGACGAAGTCATGGCCGGGGCTGAATTGTATAGGTCCAGCCAATGTGACGTGATTGTCGCCATCGGCGGCGGCAGCCC
Source organism: Marinobacter sp. G5_S1_61_S3 (assembly GCF_054968585.1). Taxonomy (NCBI): domain Bacteria; kingdom Pseudomonadati; phylum Pseudomonadota; class Gammaproteobacteria; order Pseudomonadales; family Marinobacteraceae; genus Marinobacter; species Marinobacter sp. G5_S1_61_S3. The sequence goes on from NZ_JBQKUK010000006.1 coordinate 135,425, forward strand.
CATGGACTGCGCCAAGGGTATCGGCATTGTCAGTGCCCATGGCCGGAACATTCTTGATTTTGAGGGTGTGGACACCATTACTTCGCCCTCGCCCCCGATGATCCTGATTCCCACCACGGCGGGGACATCCGCCGATGTCTCCCAGTTCGCGATCATTTCCGACCCCAGCCGGCGCTTCAAGTTCTCCATCATTAGCAAGGCGGTGGTGCCGGATGTGTCGCTGATCGACCCGGAAGTGACGGAAACCATGGACGCCTACCTGACGGCCTGTACCGGGGTGGACGCCATGGTGCACGCCATTGAAGCCTATGTCTCCACTGGTAGCGGGCCGCTGACGGACACCAACGCCCTGGAAGCCATCCGGCTGATCAACCGCCATCTGGAGCCGCTGGTGCTGAACACCGCCAATGTGCACCTTCGGGAGCAGATCATGCTGGCGTCCATGCAGGCCGGCCTGGCGTTTTCCAATGCCATCCTGGGGGCGGTGCACGCCATGTCCCATAGTCTCGGTGGCTACCTTGATTTGCCCCATGGCCTTTGCAACGCCCTGCTGCTGGAACACGTTGTAGCGTACAACTACACCTCGGCAGAGGACCGGTTCCGGCGCGTGGCGGAGGCCATGGATATCGACACCCGCGGTATGTCAAAACCGGTCATCAAACAGCGCCTGATGGCGCGAATTATCACGTTGAAACAAGCTGTAGGGTTGGAGGCCAAGCTTGGCAAACTGGGTGTGACCACGTCTGACATACCCTACCTGTCCGGCTTTGCATTGCAGGATCCATGCATCCTGACCAATCCTCGCAAGTCTTCCCGCCGTGACGTCGAAGTGGTTTATGAAGAAGCCCTCTGACTCCAGCAACGCCGACTACGACATCGGAGACCTGCTTGGCCTTGGCAGCCAGTCGGTAAGAAAGAACTACTACCCGGCGCTGCAGGAGCGGATCGACGAACTGGAGAAGGAGCGTAATCGCTACAAGTGGCTGTTCGAGAATGCCCTTCACGGCATCTTTCAGGCTAACCTCCGGGGCGGCTTTGTGGCCGCCAACCCGGCCATGGCCCGGATCTGCGGCTATGAAAGCTCTGAAGCCCTGATCACGGGGGTTATCCGCCTTCGTGAGCAGCTGTTTTGCAGTTCTGGTGAGTTTGACGCCATCCGCCAGGAGTTACTGGATAACGGCAGTCTCAGTGCAAGGGAAACCCGGCTCAGACGGGCGGATAATACGCCGGTGCAAGTTGCTATAACCCTGTTGCGGCGTCCCGATTTGGGCCCCGAAGTGGTTGAAGCTTTTGTGGCGGACATCACCGAGCGACACCAGGCGCGGGAAAAACTTCGCCAGCTTAATGCGGATCTGGAACGCCGTGTGGAGGAGCGCACTGAAGAGCTGCAGAACGCCAACGTCGTGCTGAGATACCAGATCGAGCAGCGTGAAAGAGTGGAGCGGGAGCTGGTTGTGGCTGTAGAGGCGGCCAAGGAAGCCAATGAGAGTAAGGACAAATACCTTGCGGCGGCCAGTCATGATTTGCTGCAACCCCTGAATGCGGCCAGGTTACTGGTGTCCGCCCTGATAGACAGTGATCTGCCAGCGGATGAAAACCGACTTGTCCAGCGTGTGTGGAGGTCCCTGGAGAGCGCTGAGGACCTGTTGGCGGATCTCCTGGATATATCCAGGCTGGATCAGAAAGCCATGCGGCCAGATATCGTCAATACTGATATTGGCGAACTGATGAGAGGGCTGGCGCAGGAATTTGAACCGGTGGCTGAGAACGCAGAGCTGCACTTTCGGGTGCGCTTGGGGACAGGCTACGTAAGCACTGACCCGCGAATGCTAACCCGGATACTCCGCAACCTGTTGAGCAACGCGTTTCGCTATACCCGTGAAGGCGGTGTGCTGTTTGCGGCCCGCAAGCGTGGTCCCAATCTGGAAATTGGGGTGTGGGACACCGGTGTGGGCATTGAGCAGGAAAAGCTCGAGGACATCTTCCGGGAATTTCACCAGATACTGCCCAAGGGTGGCGGTCGCCAGGGTGTGGGCCTGGGGCTGGCAATTGTCGAACGCATGGCAAGGATACTGGCCTGCGAAATCCACGTGGGTTCACATCACGGCAAAGGCTCCTGTTTCAGTATTCTTGTTCCTCTGGCCCGGTTCACTGAGGCGACTGCCAGTAGTCAAAATGCGGAGCCGCCACCAATTGCACCTGTGTCCTTCGATGGGCTTCGTGTTCTGGTGATCGACAATGAAGAGCCGGTACAGGAAAGCATGCAGGCCCTGCTGGAGCGTTGGGGTTGCGTGGTCACCACGGCGGGTAGTGCGGTTGAGGCTGTGGCGCATTGCGGCGGCGCAGACATCATCCTCGCGGACTTTCACCTGGATGAGAACCTGACCGGCTGTCAGGCGGTGTATGCCGTACGCAGACACTTCGGTCGTGACATCCCGGCGGCCATCATTACTGCGGACCGCAGCGATGAAACGCGAAGGCTAATCAGTACACAGTATCTGCCCATTCTGAACAAGCCAGTAAAGCCTAACCGTCTTCGGGCTCTTGTCTCCAGTCTTGCCGCATCCCTGAACTCAGAGTCGCAATGACGGTCTACACTTTATTCTGTCAATCATTGTTTTGTCAGGAGAGTGTGACATGTCCGTTCCCGAGAACGCCCTCACGAACCACGAAGTAACTGTATGCCTGTCTGGCGGTGCCGTCCTGGGACCCTTCAACGCCACCTGGTCGAAGGACGAAGGCGGTGACGTAAGGGAACTGGTGCGGGAGTATGATGGTTTTCTGCAAGGGGAGAAGCAGCGCCGCTTCAAGTTTCATCTTCACGACACCTACACCAACACGGTTCATACCCTGATCCTGAATTTTGATCAGGTTACCGGCATTTGCGACCATGTCAGACTGAAGTCACCGCCAAACGGGTGAGCCCCAATGCCTGTGAACAGAGGAGGATGTCATGACGAATTTCAGGACTGAAAAAGACAGCCTGGGCGAAGTACGCGTTCCTGAAGAGGCTCTTTGGGGCGCACAGACCCAGAGGGCTATCGAAAATTTTCCGGTAAGCGGCCAGCCAATGCCGCCGGCGTTCATTGCGGCAGTGGTAAGAGTGAAGCAGGCCGCCGCCGATGCCAACGCCAGCCTCGGTTTACTGGATAACGATCTGCGGGACGCGATTGTTGCGGCCGGTGACCGCCTGGTAAACGGTGAATTCGCTGACCAGTTCCCCATTGATCGTTATCAGACCGGGTCTGGCACCAGCACTAACATGAATGTGAACGAGGTCATCGCCGCCCTGGCGGCGCAGGAGGATGTTGAGATTCACCCCAACGATCACGTCAACATGAGCCAGAGCTCCAACGACGTGATCCCGACCGCTATCCATGTCAGTGCCGTGGCGGGTATATACGAGCGTCTGATTCCCGCGTTGACCCACCTGTGTGGGGTGATCTATGAGCGTGAGGCGTTGTTCGCGAATCAGGTCAAGACCGGCCGTACTCACCTGATGGACGCCATGCCGGTCACCCTGGGCCAGGAGCTGAGAACCTGGCGGGAGCAATTGCTCGCCGCGGAAAGACGGCTTGAGGCGGCCGCCGATGATCTTCTGGCGGTGCCCCAGGGTGGCACGGCCGTGGGAACCGGGGTGAATGCGCTGGAAGAGTTTCCTGGGCAGTTCGTTAAGTTCCTCACCTCCAATACGGGTTACCACTTCCGCTCCCTGGAGCATAAATTCGTGGGGCAGAGTGCTATCGATGCGCCCGTAGCTCTGTCGTCCCAGTTGCGGGGGCTGGCCATCGTACTGACCAAGATCGCCAACGACCTGCGCTGGATGAACAGTGGGCCGATTCACGGTCTGGCGGAAATCAGCCTGCCGGCGTTGCAGCCTGGCAGCAGCATCATGCCAGGTAAGGTCAACCCGGTGATTCCCGAGTCGGTGGCCATGGTCGGGACCCAGGTCATGGGGCTGGACAGCACCGTTGCCATGGCAGGGCAGTCGGGTAACTTCCAGTTGAATGTGATGTTACCGCTGGTTGGTGCCAATCTATTGGACATGATCGAACTGCTGACCAACGCCTCAACCATGCTCGGAGATAAGGCGATTCGGGATTTCACGGTGAATACCGATCATCTGGACGCCGCAGTCGGCAAGAACCCGGTACTGGTTACCGCACTCAACCCCGAAATTGGTTATAGCCTGGCGTCTGATATTGCCAAGGAAGCCTACCAGACCGGACGACCGGTGATTGACGTGGCGGAAGAGCGCAGTGGCCTGGATCGCAACCGGCTGGAGGAACTGATGGACCCGCTGAAGCTGACCAAAGGCGGGCTTGCCTGATAGTAAGTAACCGCCGAAAGGGCGGCCCTGACGGAGACTGAGCCGATTGCTGATTTCTATCGAGCTCTTCGTGATGCTGGTGCTCGCAAATGGCGTACCGGTTCTGGCCGCCCGGCTGTTTGGCCGGCGCTGGTCGGCCCCTGTTGATGGTGGCAGGCTATGGCGGGACGGGCGGCCGGTGTTGGGGCGCAGCAAAACCTGGCGCGGTATCGTATCCGGTGCGCTGGCGTGTTGCCTGTTTGCGTGGATCACCGGGATAGGTGTCATATTCGGCCTGGCGTTCGGGTTACTGGGGTTGGCTGGCGATATCATCAGCAGTTTCATCAAGCGTCGTGCCGGGCTCGCCTCCAGTGCCCGGGCCTCAGGGCTCGACCAGATCCCCGAAGCCTTGCTGCCGATGCTTCTGGCATGGCTTTGGCTGGACCTGGGCTGGTTTATTGTGGCGGTTGTCGTGGTGCTGTTTACGCTGTCGAATATCCTGCTGTCGCCCGTACTGTACCGCCTGGGTATACGCCATCAGCCGCACTGAGCTCAAGCTTTAGCCGGGGCCCCTTGTCAGGGTGTGTATTGTTACCTCTGGTGGGCAATTCAGCCGTACGTTGACCACCGATGTGCCCGCGCCTGGTGAGGTATACCCCTGCATGCCGTTGCGGCGCCAGTAGCCGCGGCCGAGTTCTCTGGGGCAATCGGAATCCAGGGTCACGGGGATGCCACCGGGCAGGCAGATCTGGCCACCGTGGGTATGGCCGCACAGGAAGATGTCGTAGCCCGCATGGGCAGCCTCGCGCCAGATCTCCGGCGTGTGGCTCAGTAATACGCTGATGCCACCCGGGGGGATCTCGTCTCCTGCTCGGTGTAGGTTGTGTACCTTGTAGAAATGGGCATCGTCCACACCTGCCAGATAGAGTTTGTCCTCGCCACGCTGCAGTACGGCATGTTCATTCATCAGCAGGTGATAGCCCATGTCCTCAAGGCCAGGAACCATGCGTACGCTGTCGTGATTGCCCAGTACAGCGTAGGCTTTGCCGCGAATAGCGTCCCGCAGCCTGGCCATGCCATCCATGGCACCATCAATCGGGCCCCAGGTGAGGCGCCGGTAGTCCCCGGTGAGCACACACACATCGTACTCGAGGGGCTCGATTTGACGGATGACGGCCTGCAGGTTGGCTTCATCCATATCCACGTGAAGGTCGGTAAGGTGCAGTATGCGGAAGCCTTCGAAGGCCTGGGGCAGGCCAGGGATGTGGAACTGGTTGTGGGCGGTGTCCAGCCGGCGGCTGTTGTGCTGTCCCCGCCGGAACAAACCGGCCAGTTTCAGGCAAACACTGATGAAGCGTGGAGCGGAGGTGATGTTTTCCAGGTGGAACGAATGGCGGTCCGGGCCGAATACACGAGCTTCCGCTTCCCGCTCAATGCCCAGGCGCTGGCGCGCGTGTACCGGGCCAAGGCGGAGGCTCAGGCGATACTCCAGGAGGTCATCCTGATTGTCTGGTGTATGGGCCCGGGCGGTCATTGCTGGTCCTGTTGGTTGTTGGAAACGTTACCTGTCACGATCCGGTCAACCCGTCCCTTCATTATGGTCTGGACTGGGAGTGATGCAACCGAAGCGTCATAATGTTCATCTTTCTTAACACACGTTGCCACGATCAGAGTGTTCCATGACCAAGGATAGCTTCACCAGGGAGACGTATGCCGGGGCCCTGCCAGCCTGGCACATTTTTCTATTATTTCTGCGTTTGGGCCTGACGTCTTTCGGTGGTCCGGCGGCCCATCTGGGATTCTTCCATGACGAATTCGTAAAGCGCCGGCGTTGGTTGTCGGACGCGGCCTATGGCGAGGTGGTGGCACTGTGCCAGCTGTTACCCGGCCCTGCTTCCAGCCAGGTGGGATTGACCCTGGGGTTCCTTCAGCGCGGCTATCGAGGCGCAGCAGCGGCCTGGCTTGGCTTTACCCTGCCGTCGGCATTGTTGATGACGCTGTTTGCACTCGGCCTTGGCCTCTGGCCGGATGCCGGGCAGGGTGGCTGGATAACCGGCCTTAAGTTATTTGTGGTCGCCGTGGTTGCCCAGGCGGTTTGGCAGATGGGCAAAACCCTGTGCCCGGATGCTCCGCGCCTTTCGATTGCCGTGGTGGTCGCGGTTGTTCTGCTGATGGCGGGCGCAGCCTGGATGCAGATACTTGTCCTGCTCGCAGCCGGCGCTGTCGGTGCTGCAATGCAACTGCCGCAAAAGCGCGTGGAAGAGTCATTGACCATACCGGTTCAGACCCGGCGGCCTATGATGTTCCTGGTGGCATTTTCAGTGCTGCTGTTGATGGCATTCGTTCCCCTGGCATCCGGCTCCCTGGCCTGGATCTGGTCTGAGCTCTATCGCGCGGGGGCCCTGGTGTTCGGGGGTGGTCATGTGGTGTTGCCCTGGCTGCAGGAGGGGTTTGTGGCGCCCGGACACCTGTCGGCGGATACCTTCCTGGCCGGTTACGGCGTCGCACAGGCCATGCCCGGACCACTCTTCACTTTCTCAGCGTTTTTGGGCGGTGTCGAGAGTGGGTGGACCGGTGCTGCCGTGGCTGTGGTCGCTGTTTTTCTGCCGGGAACCCTGCTGGTATTTGCCGGTCTACCCCTGTGGTCATACATTCGCAGCCATTCGGTTGCACGGGCGGCCCTGGCTGGGGTGAATGCCGGCGTTGTCGGGCTTCTGCTGGCGGCGCTGTATGATCCGGTGTGGACCTCTGCCGTACACAATGCAGGGAGCGTTGCGTTTGTCCTGCTGGCCTGGGTTTCCCTGTCGATATGGAAAGTACCGGTCTGGATACTGGCACCCGGCAGTGCGCTGGTGGGCTTGCTGGTTTTCTGATGCCCCCAAAGTGGGGGTAGCTAAAACCAACCAGGGAGGCCACACTTGGACATTGGGAAACTAAATGAACGGTAATAATCCAGAAGCAGAGGCTGATTATGTCCACATCCTGCACGATTCCGGGCTTGAACGTACCGAAAAGCCGCTTTCCGGAGCCTGAAAGCGATTTGCCAACCGGCGATAACCGCGAGCAAAGGGTTGTGCTTGGGGGTGGCTGTTTCTGGTGTGTGGAAGCCGTTTTTCTGGCGGTGAACGGTGTCAGCCGGGTGGAATCCGGCTATGCCGGGGGCACAGCGGAAACCGCCAACTATGAGGCGGTGTGCGGCGGCCAGACCGGCCACGCCGAAGTGGTCGATGTTCATTACGACCCGCAGACCGTCAGCTTCGGGGATATCCTGAAGGTGTTTTTCTCGGTGGCCCACGACCCAACCCAGCTTAACCGGCAGGGAAACGACCGTGGTACCCAGTACCGTTCCGCCGTTTTTTACGAGAATGACGAACAGAAACAGGTGGCGGAAGCCTACATTCGCCAACTGAACTCGGCGGGCGTTTATGATAATCCTCTGGTGACAACCCTGGAGCCGTTGGAGGCTTTTTATCCGGCGGAAGACTATCACCAGAATTTTGCCGCACGGAATCCATACCAGCCCTACATCACGGCTGTTGCGGCACCAAAGATTGAAAAGCTTGTGGACACGTTCGGTGACCAGCTCAAGCCCGGTTACACCGACAACAACATTGCCTGAGGAGGCTGCTATGAGCGTTTCTGCTGCAGGTTATGACCTGACCCCGCTGACACCACAACAAGTGGACGAAAAGGCCGCGGGCCTGACGGACGAGGAGCGCCGCGTGTTGCTGGATCATGGCACCGAGCGGCCATTTTGCGGCACCTTGCTGGACAACAAGAACGCAGGTGCCTATTACTGCCGGTTGTGCGAGTTGCCGCTGTTCAGTTCCGATTCCAAGTTCGATTCCGGTACCGGTTGGCCGAGCTTTTTCCAGCCTTTTGACACCGACCACATCCGTTACATTGAAGACAACAGCATGGGCATGGCTCGCACGGAGATCCGTTGCCCGCGTTGTGACAGCCACCTTGGGCACGTGTTTCCGGATGGCCCGCCGCCAACCGGCCAGCGTTACTGCCTGAATTCAGTGGCGATGGTGTTCAGGGAGAACCAGGCCTGACCGGCCTGGTTAGCGGATGACTGTCGACACCAGATAGCTGGTGTAGCAAACGTACACCAGCAACAACAGCACGCCGTCCGGTCGCCCGATGGTCCGGGACTTACCCGTCAGCCCAAAGCTCATCAGCAGAAGCCCGATGGTGAGGGCTGTCATCAGGGTCCAGTCGCGGTAAAGCACTTCCATATCCACGGCCAGGGGCTCAATGGTCGCAGCCAGGCCAACCACGGCCAGAGTGTTGAAAATACCAGACCCCACGATGTTGCCGAGTATCAGGTCGTGTTCGTTTTTCTTGACGGCCGCCAACGCAGAAGCCAGTTCCGGCAGAGAGGTGCCGATGGCAACGATTGTCAGCCCGATGATCAGGTCACTGACGCCGAGGCTCTGGGCAATAAACACCGCGCCCCAGACCAGCATGCGCGAGCTCACCAGCAAAAGTACCAAGCCTACAACCAGCCACATCACGGCTATTTTCAGCGGCATCGGGTGGGCAACTAGCTCGGAGTCGGTCTCGCCGATCAGTGAGTCCCCCTTGCCCTGGATGCCTTGATAGATGGACCAGCCCATGACGGCTGCGAACACACCAAGCAGTACCCAGCCATCGAGCCGGGTCAGGTTGCCATCAATCAACTGGTAACCGGCGATGGCCGTCAGTACCAGTAGTAGCGGGAGTTCCTTGCGTATTACCTGGGAGTGCACGGCAATTGGTGCAATCACCGCAGTCACACCAACGATCACGGCGATGTTGGTGATGTTCGAACCGTAAGCGTTGCCCAGGGCCAACCCGGGATTGCCATCGAGTGCGGCCATGGCTGACACTGCCAGTTCAGGCGCAGAGGTGCCGAATCCGATAATCACCATACCAATCAGCAGCGATGGCATACCGAGGTGTTTGGCGGTGGCTGCCGCGCCTTCAATGAAGCGGTCTGCGCTCCAGACCAGTAAAACCAGGCCAGCGATGATTGCTGCGATTGCCAATAGCATAAAGGATGCCCTGTTGGTGTAAGCCGCACGGTATGAGACTAAAGTGGCGGTGATATCGTTGAGCACAGACGCGAGAATGTAACAAAGAGCGCCCGGCGAGCGCATTTTAAACGTTTGACCTACACACGGCCACCGTTGGTAAATAAATCAGGACGTTGGCCCTTGTCAGATATGTTGGCGCAACCAGCCCCAGGCGGGCCCGACCACGAGTCAGTTGATATTCGCAATTTATTATCCGATCAAAAAACGGGATAATCGCGCCACAATTTCCAAGCCCCTCTGCTGATCGTGGGCGGGCAACAGGCTTTAAACTAGCTAGGGTGATAACCAATGGCCGTTAGACAGGCAGATGTGGTGCTGGTCGGCGGGGGCGTCATGAGCGCCACCCTCGGCATGATGCTCAGGCAGCTTGATCCTTCCCTGGACATCGTCATGGTTGAACGTCTTGATCACGTCGCCCATGAAAGCACCGATGGATGGAACAATGCAGGGACCGGGCATGCCGGCTACTGCGAACTCAATTACACCCCCGAAACCGACGATGGCGATGTTGCTATCGAGCGGGCGTTGAAGATCAATGCCTCGTTCGAAGTATCGTTGCAGTTCTGGTCTCATCTGGTTGAGCAGGGGATGCTGCCGGAACCCAAAAGCTTCATCAACCGAACTCCTCACCAGAGCTTTGTATGGGGCGAGGATGGTGTGAAGTTCCTCAAGCGTCGCCACGAAAAGCTCAGCGCCCACCATTTGTTCCGGGAAATGGAGTACACCGAATCCCCGCGGGATCTGGAAGAGTGGATGCCGCTGGTGGTGAACAACCGCGACCCGATGCAGAGAGTGGCCGCCACGCGTATCAAGCACGGTTCAGACGTGGACTTTGGCTCTCTCACCCGCAGCATGGTGGAGTTCCTAGAAACCACGCCGAACTTTGAACTGATGTTAAGCAGCCCCGTGCATTACCTGGCCAAGCGCGACAATGGTCGCTGGAAGGTACGGGTGAAGAACCAGAAAACCGGAGAGCTGACGAAGCTTGAGGCTGGGTTTGTCTTCCTGGGCGCCGGTGGCGGCGCCTTGCCGATGTTGCAGAAGTCCAACATCGACGAATCCAAAGGCTACGGTGGTTTCCCGGTCAGCGGTCAGTGGCTGGTTTGCCAGAAGCCGGAAATCGTCCAGCAACATCACTCCAAGGTGTACGGAAAGGCGCCAATCGGCGCACCGCCGATGTCGGTTCCGCATCTGGATACCCGTATTATCAACGGTGAACCCGCGCTTCTATTCGGCCCGTTTGCTGGCTTCACCACACGGTTCCTCAAGCAGGGTTCGGTATTCGATCTGTTCGGATCGGTCCGCTCAGCGAATCTTCGTCCCATGTTGTCGGTGAGCCGCACCAACATGGACCTGACCCGCTACCTGATTGGTGAGGTATTCCAGTCTCACAGCGACCGTGTGGCTTCCCTGCGCAATTACTTCCCGGATGCCCGCGAAGAGGACTGGCGCCTGCAGGACGCCGGCCAGCGCGTGCAGATCATCAAGAAGTCGCCGGAAGGTGGCGGTAAGCTGGAATTCGGTACCGAAATTGTGGCGGCGAAGGACGGCACCCTGGCCGCTTTGCTGGGTGCATCGCCGGGGGCTTCGACGGCTGTCCAGGCCATGATCGATGTGATCCAACGTTGTTTCCCGGAACGTATGGAGTCTTCGGAATGGCAGGAACGCATGAAAGTGATGGTGCCTTCCTACGGTCAGTCGCTGGTAGACGATGAGCAATTACTCAATAGAGTGCGGGAACGAACGCTCTCAACCCTGAAATTGAGCTGATATTCCCAAACGATCTAACACTGGCGGAAGCGCTGGTAGTCCTGGCTTAAAAGCTGGGGCTGCCGGCGCTTTTTGTTTTCTGGGCGCCGGGCCCGGTTGCGATTTGCGCCTGAAACGTTAGGTTATAAGGAAACACCACCAAGGAGAACGAACATGAGCGAGCAAGAATTCGATCCGAATAAAGGCTATATCGCACTCCTGGGATGGAGCCTGAACGCGGTGGAAGCTGCCGATAAATTTGATCGACGATATGTGGTGGTTGCGCCGGATTGGGCGGAGGCTTACTGCAAGGAACATGATATTCCCTATGTACCTTGGAACTTCGAGCGCCTGAACGACCGGTCAGTTGAGATTGCTCAGACACTCAAAGAGATGGGCGTTAATGTGGCTATCCCATTGTTTGAGGAAACCGTGGAATGGGCCGGCGCTATCAACTCGGTTCTGATGGATCAGCCAAAGCTGTTCGGCCAGTCCATGTTGTTACGGGACAAGGCCCTGATGAAGCGCCGCGCGCAGCTGGGCGGCATTCGCGTTGGGATCTTCGAGGAAGCCCATGACCGAGACGACGTTATCCGTTTCCTCAAGCGCGTCAACCAGACCCTCTTGAAGTTGGACGGTGACCCCAACGATCCGATTCACCTCAAAGCATTCGACAAAGCCGGTTGTCTGGGCCACCGGGTGATTCGTACCCCGGACGAAGTGGACACCATTCCCGAGGAAGAATTCCCGGTGCTGATGGAATCCCATCTGGACGGTTGGGAATTTGCCGTCGAAGCCTGGATTCACAACGGCAAGATCGCATTCCTGAACATCTCGGAGTATGTGACCCTGGGTTACTCGGTGTTTGTGCCGGCCACGCCGGACCTGGAGAAGTACCGGGAACAGATCACCCGCGAGATCGAAAAGCTGATCAAAACGTTCGATATCGAGTTCGGGTTTATTCACCCAGAGTACTTCGTGACCAGCGACAGTACCATGTACTTCGGAGAGGTGGCGTATCGGCCGCCAGGCTTCAAGGTGTTCGAGCTGCTTGAGCGTGCCTACGGCTTTAACGCCTATCAGGCACTGATCATGACCTTTGACCCGAAAACCACGGCAGAAGAGGTAAAGGCGTTCTTCCCCAAAGAGGTGGTGGATGCCAAGGGCTATGCCGGCTGTTTCGGCGTTTATCCGCGCCGCCGGGTGGTCAGCCAATTGGAAATGCCGGAAGAGACCGAGAACCACGATTACTTCGAGTCCCACGAGCTCACGCCGCCGTTGGAAGAAACAGTTACCAAGCGTACTGCCTTTGGCACACATTGGGGCCTGGTTTACTTCTTCGGTGAAGACCCTTATGTAATGCGGGATTTACTGAAACATCAGGAAGAACTGGATTTCTATGTATAATTCCGTAAGGAATTAACAACAATGGGTCTGATTCAGACTCTGAGGAACACAGTTTGAGCAACTCCGACGCTGGAAACCCGGCACCTGTCGTCAATTTCGATAAGCTGGTTCAGCGACTGGACGATGCCATCGCGGCTCTCGATGAGAGCCGCGATTTTGCCAAACTTGGCAAGTTACCCCGGTTGTTCGACATCGTGCGACGGGTGCTTCTGCAGCCGGAGGGCTGCCTTGCAATTGAACAGCGAGCCGAACGGCTTGAGAAAGCCGGCGTGTTCCTGGGAACAGACTGGGCAGACCCCTCCATTCTATTGCCATCGTTGACCACCTTTTCCTTGCAAAGCCCACAGGCCGATACGGTCATCATCGAAGGGCTCAGCGAACTGCGTTTGCTGGCGGTCGCGCGCGGTGAATACCTGCATGAGTCGATGTCGGCGGAACAGGCGCATCACTACCTGACCCAGGTATTGGCCATCAACCTGAACATGCTGTTTGGTGAAGCAGGCGAAGCCGAGCGGGAGCAGGGCAAGCTGGCACTGGTCAGCCGCGCGGTGGTACAGCATGTTGCCACCCAGATCGGCTATGAGCATGTCATCGATCAACTGATTGAAGAGATCTGGCGCATATTGCAGCAACGACCGATCCAGGTCAGCAGCGTACGGCAGATGATTACCCAGATTGCACTGTGCCGCATTGATCCCAATGTGGATCTCGGTGGTGCGGGTCAGGGTGCGGAGCGTCTGATTTCGAGCCTTTACGGGCCAACACAGGCGTGCCGCGAAGATCCTGGCATTCCTGTTTACCAGGAACGGCTGCAGTCCATGGACGCCGTGGCCCTGCAAAGTGAGGCGACCGGTTTTGCCCGTTCCATGCACGACACCGGATTGGTGTCGCCGTATCACGCCACGTTTGTCCGCCACATCCTGGAGAGTCAGGATGCGCTATTGACTGAAGCCCTGGGCCTGTCCAGTACCGGCCGCGATTGCCTGCTCTGCTACAAGGATCTGGTGCATGAGTTGATCAATGAAGGCGTCTATCCGGAAACAGCCCAAGGTCTTTATGGCCTTGCGTTGATGCTGGAGCGAGGCATTCTCTATCAACCGCCACTTGCACCCGCGCTGTGGCGCCAGGCCAGGCTCTCCATCTGCCCGCACGCCCGGGAGCGTATCCGATTGGCATATGGTTACCAGCCACAGCCGAAGGCATGGCTGTTGCAGGGTGTGCTCAACATGCTGGGCCAGCCCCTTGGCGTGGGGCAGGGAAACAACCCTACCTGCCAATCTGCACGGGCGCTGTCCATGTGGGCCTACAACGATCCGGACTATCTGTTGCAGATGGTGGCCTGGGCCGCCCGCGACAACGAAATCATCATGCATTTCGAGGGTCGCCCGGTATCTTCCTCCGGCAGCCAGGGTGGCGTGGCCTCCGAAGTAACGCTCGACCTGGATCCGGTTTCGCTGGTGGTAGTACCGCACCTTGACCGGATTTATGCGGAAATGGGGCGCCTGTGTACGGACCGCCAGGGCGACCCCCACCAGTGGGTTAACCCCGAGTTCCATGGTTGGTCCGCCGGCCGTGGATTCCGCATAAACGTGGATGTTGCAACCGGTCACCTGGAAGACCTGGACACCTTCCTGCGACATTTCTATGCCAGCTACCACCCTTACTATAATGGCAACCAGCCGCTGATCCATCCGCAACCGGCTGGCGTAGCGGTTACCGACAGTGCCGCAAGATTCATCGGCTGGCACGCGATTACCATCCTCCGTGTGACTCTGGACCCGGAAGAGGTCATGCGGGTGTATTTCTTCAACCCCAACAACGACAGTGGTCAGAATTGGGGCGACGATGTGGTGGTCAGTACCTCCAGGAAAGGGGAGCGGTTCGGTGAGGCATCCTTGCCCTTTGAACAGTTCGCCTCGCGGCTGTACATTTTTCACTTCGACCCCCTTGAACGCGGTGAACCCGCAGACGTGGGCGAGGAGGAATTGGAGCGGGTGATCAGCCGCGTTCACCGCAGTTGGGGCCGAGACCGGTTGCCGGCTGAGGCATTGCAGGCCGAACCTCCGCAGGAAAAGTAGACCCAACCAAGCCAGAACGGGAGAGATGATGACCGCTGAGGCCACTACCCGCCGCAACGGCGCCGAGCTGTTTGTTCGTGCCCTGGAAAACGAAGGTGTTCGGTACATCTTCGCGGTACCGGGTGAAGAAAACCTGGATCTCCTTGAGGCCCTGCGCGAATCCAGCATTGAGCTGGTGCTCAATCGTCACGAGCAGGCAGCCGGCTTTATGGCCGCGACCTACGGGCGCCTGACAGGCCGTGTGGGCGTTTGCCTGTCGACCCTCGGCCCTGGGGCCACCAACCTGGTAACCGCCGCTGCCTATGCCCAGCTCGGCGGCATGCCAATGATGATGATTTCCGGGCAGAAGCCCATTAAATCGTCCAAACAGGGGCTGTTCCAGATCCTGGATGTGGTGGACCTGATGCGGCCACTTACCAAGTACACCCGCCAGATCAGCAACGCCAACACCATCCCCGCCAAGGTGAGAGAAGCCTTCCGGTTGGCTTCGGAAGAGCGCCCCGGTGCGGTTCATCTCGAATTACCGGAAGACATCGCCTCCGAGGTGGCAGAGAGCGATACCCATATCTTCCAGCCCAGTGATGCCCGTCGGCCCACTGCCAGTACCAAGAGCCTGGACACTGCCTGTGACATGATCAGCAAAGCCAGGTATCCGCTGATCATGATTGGCGCCGGTGCTAATCGCAAACGGGTTTCCCAGGCCCTGATCCACCTGGTGAACGTGACTGGCATTCCCTTCTTCACCACCCAGATGGGCAAGGGCGTGGTGGATGAGCGCCACCCCCGTTACCTGGGTAATGCGGCGCTCTCGGCCGGCGATTTTGTGCACTGCGCCATTGATCACGCTGACCTGGTGATCAACGTCGGGCACGATGTGGTTGAGAAACCGCCGTTTTTCATGCATCCCGGCGGCAAACAGGTTATCCATGTGAACTTCAGCGCTGCTGACGTGGACCCGGTTTACTTCCCCCAGCACGAGGTGGTGGGCGACATTGCCAACAGCGTGGAGTACCTGGCCGAGAAATGCGGCCAGTGCTCTTCACACGACTTCAGCCGGTTTATGGAAGTGAAAGCTTCCGTGGACAGCCATATGGCCGACAAGGCGGACGATGGCCGTTTCCCGGTTATTCCCCAGCGAATCGTCAACGACGTACGCCAGGTCATGCCCGACGACGGCATCATCGCGCTGGACAATGGCATGTACAAACTCTGGTTTGCCCGCAATTATCCGGCCTACGATAACAACACTGTGCTGCTCGACAATGCCCTGGCTTCCATGGGCGCCGGCCTGCCCAGTGCCATGATGGCGGCCATGCTCTATCCACACCTCAAGGTGATGGCGGTGTGCGGCGACGGTGGCTTCATGATGAATAGCCAGGAGCTGGAAACCGCTGTGCGGCTGAAGCTGAACCTGGTGATACTGATCATCAACGACAATGCCTACGGCATGATCAAATGGAAGCAGGCCCAGGAAGGCTTTCAGAACTTCGGGCTGGATTACAACAACCCGGACTTCGTCAAATACGCCGATGCCTATGGTGCCACTGGCCATAGAATCACCCGTACCGAAGACCTGCGGCCGACGCTGAAAAACGCACTGACCTCGGGGGGTGTGCACCTGATCGATGTGCCCGTGGACTACAGCGAAAACCGCCGTGTGTTTGATGAAGAATTGGTAAATCTGACCTGTAACCTCTAATGCCTGTAGTATTATTCGCCCAGTATTGAACATTGATTGAGGATGGGCGAATGAGTTACTCGTGGTTCAGAGTGGTGGCACTAGCGCTGGCGGCCGTGGTGGTCGCTGGATGCAGCAAGCCGGAAACGCCCCAGGAAGTGGCCGCTGAATTCTGGCAGGCCCTGTCCGAGAAAGACGCGGATACCGTTGCCGATCTATCGACGCTTGCCGCCCCCTCTGCCTTCGATGGCTACGCCCGGGACTGGTCTGGCACCGTGCCTGATTTCGGTCGGGTGGTCATCGACGATCGCGAAGCTACGATCGTAACCCGCCTGCCCGCTGAGAACGGCGTCCCCGGCGAGCGCCGGGAAGTGAATACCTACCTTGTGGAACAGAGTGGCGACTGGCTGGTGGATTACGACCGCACCGGCGAGGCGATCATGAATCCGTCTCCGTTTGCAGGTTTGATCGGAGAAATGAACCGGCTGGGCGAGCGCTTGACGGCCAGTTTCGGACAGTCCTCCGACGATCTCTCTCGCCAGATGGACGCCATTGCCCGCGAATTCGAGGCGTATTCCGATCAGGCCCAGCGCCGGGCAGAGCAGGCCATGGAAGAGTACGGCCAAGCCCTGCAGGGGCTGATGGAAGAGTTGGAGGAATCCATCGAAGAGGCGTTGGAAGACAACCAGCGGGCGCCTGAGAGAGATCGAAGTGTCTTACAGCGAACCGCGGCGGACCTCAATCGAAGCAGCGACAGGCTGGATGAGCCGGATTTCGACGCCTTTGCCGACAGTTCTCGTGCGTTAGCTGAGGCGGGAGCGCGTATCTCGCGCCTGAGTGACGATACCTTCAAAAGCTACAAGCGCACGTGGGACGCCAAACTGGACGAAATCACTGAGCGTACCCGCGTATTTTTTGAAGAGCTTCATGGGCGTGGGTGATAACCCGGCGTCATAGAACTGTCATATTGATCTGGTGTACTGAAGATGTGTTAGTCCCTGAAAGCGACTAAAGGAGCTCCTGCTCCACTGCATCTTTGGGCCAACGGACGGCTCCTTTTTACGCCTCTAGTATTACCCCGCCAGCCCGGTAACCACAAACCAGCCGGTCACCAGCGTGAGCGACGTTGCTACAATTGCCAACAACCCGTCCCTCGCTACGATTGCCAGCCCGAAGGCCGTCAACGCAGCGCCGCCACCATTGGCGCTGAAGGGCACCACCTCCATCGCCGGCATGGCCAGAGCCACCAGCATGCAGATAATGGCCATCACATAGAGCCCTGGCCCGTCCGCCAGAAACACCAGGCGCGGCCCTGTCCAACGATCCAGAAAACGAGCCGGTTTTTGCAGCCAGTCCAGTCCCTTCAAGAGCTTGTCCTGGGGCACGGAACGCTGGGAAATCCAGGACGGCATCCAGATGGTGCGTCTGTGGAACAACAGTTGCCCCAGCGTCAGCAGAACCACCAGCCCCAGAATGGTTGGAACGCCGGGAATGTCACCGATCAACGGCGCCAGGGTGATCAGCCCTGCTACGAGCACCACGGGCCCGAACGAACGTTCCCCCACGCCATTCAGGATATCGTTCACCGACACTCGCCCGGCTCCGGCCGCCGACTCGCGAATCTGCTCCAGCAGTTGTTGCATGTTGGTAGGATCGCCATTATTGCGCATAGATAGGGCTCTTCCTCGAATCAGGGTAACGTCTGCCAAATCCGGCCTTTAAAACCTACCATTCTCGATAATCGGAAAACAGCGATTGCGACCGAACCGCAGCGGAAATGATTGAAGCCTTTGCAGACCAGGACTAATCTCGATCCAGCGATAACAAAAACTTCAGAACCCGGAAATCCCCATGGCAGACTTGCTCAACGTTGACTGGATGCTCACCCTCAACCACCTGCTGTTGATGGCCATTGCCTACCTGCTGGCGTTCCCTATCGGTTTCGACCGGGAAGAGCAGGGGCCCAGGATCGGCCTGAGAACCTTCCCGCTGGTGGCCGTGGTTTCATGTGGCTTCATGCTTGTTGGTCGAGCCGTCATCGACTCCCCGGGCGAACAGGGCCGCGTACTGCAAGGCATTGTCACCGGCATCGGTTTCATTGGCGGCGGCGCCATCCTCAAGGACGACAGCCGCGTAATCGGCACCGCCACCGCCGCGAGTATCTGGAACTGTGGCGCGATCGGTGTGGCTGTTGCGTACCACCACCTTGAGATTGCCATAGCCCTGAGTGCCCTGAACTTCTTCACGCTGCGCTACATGGGAAGGCTGGTGCGGTCGGTGACCGGTGAGCCTGTGGTTGAAGATGGGCAGACAACCAAGCCTGTGGAAGTTCGGGAGTCTGATAACGAAAAAAGCCCCTGAAATCAGGGGCTTTTTTCGGTTGGTTGGTGGAGACGGCGGGAATTGAACCCGCGTCCGCCAGTACTCAGCCTTGAGGTCTACATGTTTAGCGTCTCTCTATTGATTTAAGTTCAAGCGACCCGAGAGCCAGGGTGCAAGAACCGAGTTCTTTAGATCTTAGCCGTTAGCCAGTGAACTCTGGAAAACGGAGCATCCCGTAAGCGATGACGTCCTGAGATGTTGCTTCCGGGCTACGGGCGACCCGGTCAGGACGACTAGCAGCTTACGCTGCTAGTGCGTAGTTTTCGTCGTTTGCGACTATTGCGTTGCAGCTTTGGATTAACGAGATTGGCTGCCATCTCGACATGCACCCAAGGGTTCGCCACCGGCGTCGAAGCCATGTCGTCCCCTTACCGACAGTATATGTGGCTGCTTCCGCCAACTTCAAGGTTTTCCTGGTTTTGTTTTGTGGTGTCGGGTGGTCAGTTGTACCTATCAACTGGCGGCCCGGGCGGTGTTCTGTTCGCTGTTGTGCAGCGCGGCGTCCAGGAGTTCGGCAAAGCTGTCGCGGAAATGCCCCATCACACTGGCCGGGTCGGCCTTGATGTTCTTGTCGATGGTGATGCCGAATTGCACCGTGCCGGCGTAGCTGAATATGCTCAAACCGATGCCGATATTGCCGCTTTGGGGCACCCAGAACATGGGCTGGGTGAGCTTTGCTCCCGCCAAATATACAGGTTCTTTTGGGCCCGGCACGTTAGTGAGTACCGCAGAGGCCTTATTGCTGAGCATGGAGAGCGCCCGCCGCTCAAGGACATCCGGGCCGCGCCCGAACAGGTCCAGCAGGCTGTAGGTTACCTGAGCCTGATAGGAGCGTTTGAGGCGGTTCATGTTTTCCTGAACCTGGCGGAACCGCATGATCGGATCGGTCTCCTCCACGGGCAGGGTGACCAGCACTAGCCCGAACTGGTTGCCCAGGGTTTCGATCGGCTGTCGCATCGGGCGCAGGTTAAACGGTACGGCAACGCGAACACCGCATTCCGGCGTGGCCTCGCCGGTGGCTAAAAAATGCCGTTGCAACGCGCCGGCGGCGGCACACAGCAGCACATCGTTGGCGGTGCCGCGCAGGGCTCTGGCGCACACCTTCACTTCGGCGAGACTCAGCGGGTCGGCCCAGGCGACATGCTTGCGACCGCTCAGGGGTGTTTTCAGGCAGGTGTCTGGTTCCGCCGGGGAGAGGCCCAGCTTGAGCAGGTCGACGGCGATGTTGCCCGCGGTAGTGGCCAGTTTGAACGGGTAGCCCGGCTCGTTGCGGATGGACTTCAGAAACAGGCCTGCCTGGTCGATGGCGGTTTGTCCATTATGCAAAGCCCGGCTGGCGAGCTGTCGTAGACCTTGAGGTGCATGGGTCTTGGATTGGCTGGATGTCGATACCCGGCTGAGTCTCGGTTCCGGCGAGTTGTCGGTCAGCGAAAGCAGCACACGCACCAGTGAAATGCCGTCAGCAATGCAGTGATGGATGCGAACCAGCAGGGCACAGCCACCCTGATAGTTCTCGATATAGTGGATTTGCCAGAGCGGGCGCCGGAAATCCAGCGAGGTGCTGGTCAGGTCGCTGGTCAGTGTTTGCAGCTCCTGTTTGCCTCCATCGCCGGGAAGGGCAAGAACGTGAATATGGTTGTCGATATGAAAGAGTGGGTCGTCCTGCCAGTACGTGCGGTCGCCTTCGGTGACGACGCGCTGTCGAAAGCGCCGGAAGGTGAGAAAGCGTTCGTCGAGCGTTCGCTTGAGGCGCTTGAGGGCAATGGGCTGATCAAACACCAGCACCGCTGAAATCATCATGGGGTTCTCGGGGCATTCCATGCGTAGCCACGAGCGATCTACTGCAGACATGGGTGTTTGTCGGCGTGTCATCACTTGCTCCCTTTGGTTCCCGTCTGTCCCTGGGTGGCCGCTGTCCGTATGCGGATTGGGGTAAGGGATCGAGTATAGGCTGATCAGAGAGGGGCTAAAAGAGGATGCAGATGCGACATAAAATGCGGGGAGAAGACGCCGGGCCTGGGGCCCGGCCAGCGGATCAGACGTTGGTTTCGCGGAGGATGCGTTGTTTCTGGCGGTTCCAGTCCCGTTCTTTCTCGGTGGCACGCTTGTCGAAGAGCTTCTTGCCTTTCACCAGGGCAATTTCGCATTTCACCTTGTTCTTCTTCCAGTACATGGCCAGCGGAATGCAGGTATGGCCTGCCTGGTTAACCTTGCCGACGATCTTGGCAATTTCCTTGGCGTGCAGCAGCAGTTTGCGGGTCCGGGTCGGGTCCGCGATAACGTGGGTTGAGGCGGCGGTGAGCGGGATGATGTGGGATCCCAGCAGCCAGGCCTCTCCGTCCTTAAGCAGCACGTAGGCATCGGTGAGCTGCGCCTTGCCGGCACGGATGGATTTTACTTCCCATCCGAGCAGGGCCAGGCCCGCCTCAAAGCGTTCCTCGATGTGGTACTCATGTTTTGCCTTTTTGTTCAAGGCAATGGTGGCGCTCGGTGCGCCGGGTTTCTTCTTGCTCATGAATCGTTGATCCGGAGTCGGACAGAAAATTTACCGTGCGTAATCGTGCCGGAAAAGCGCGCATTGTAGCCCAGTAGTACCAGACTGGTCACGAAATCGGCGCGATTGACTGAGTCGATGGTCGTATGGGTTGTGATTCCTCCGCTACAATGTGCGCTGAGATGTCGTCAGGGAATGGAATGCCTACTCCATACGAAACACCAATCGGGTCGTGGACCCGGCCAACCACTTTTTTCTGGGCCGCGACCGGGGCAACCTTTGGCCTCGCGAACGTGTGGCAGTTTCCCTACCTGGCCGGCCAGCATGGCGGCGGGTTGTTCATATTGCTGTACCTGGCGTGCCTGTTGCTGGTCACGCTGCCGTTGATGGTCACCGAATCCGCGATGGGAAGATACGCCCGCCATGGATTGGTGCTGGCGATGGATGGTTTCGTTCGCAGCGCGCGACGGTCCCGGGCGTGGATGTGGGCTGGTCGTCTGGGGGTGTTGGCGGCTTTTCTGGTGCTTTCCTTTACGGCTGTTTTCGGTGCCATCGCTCTGGCCTACGTATTCTACGGAGCCATGGGCCGGTTTATTGGCGCCGGCGAGGCTGAAGCCGCAGGTATCCTCTCCGCGTTGGTGTCGGACTCGCGGGACTATCGCGTGTTCATGGGCTGGCACGGATTCTTCCTGTTGCTGGTGGTGTGGGTGTCGATGCAGGGCGTGGTGGACGGTGTCGAGCGTGCAGTACGGGTGGTGGCACCGGCGATGATGCTGATTCTGCTGGCGCTCTGCGGTCTGGCCGCCTGGAGTGGGGATTTCCGCAGTGCGTCGGACTTCATGCTGGATTTCCGCCCCGCCGACGTGACCCTGGACAGTTTGCGGGCGGCGTTGTTTCACGCGTTTTTCACTCTTGGGCTCGGAATGGGCGTGTGGACCCTGTTCGGTGCCTATACACCCGCGGACACTCGCCTTAAGCGTTCCGTGCTGGCTGTGGTGTTGATGGACACCCTGATCGCCATCGGGGCCGGGTTGGCGATTTATTCGTTGGCGCCCGATGGCCATTCCATGGAAGGTGAGCGCGGGTTCGGGCTGCTTTTCCTGTCGCTGCCGGTGGCCCTGGCGGATCTGCCGGGCAGTCAGTTTCTGGTGGCGGCCGTGTTCCTGGTCATCGTGATGATTGTGTGGACGACGTCTCTTTCATTGCTTGAGCCGGTGGTCGGTTGGTTTCAGGAGTGGACAGGCGCACCAAGGGGCTTGTCCGCCTTTCTGATGGGCAGCTCAGTCTGGCTGGCGGGGCTTGGGTCGTTGCTGTCCTTCAATCTATGGTCCGACGAGCGTTTCGCCGGGGGCACCTTGTTCCGCTGGCTTGAGCTGATCACGGGTGGCCTGCTGATTCCGCTGGTGAGTATCCTGATATCTGTCTTCGCGGGCTGGTACCTGACCCGAAATCTGACCTTCACCATACTGGGAAAGGCACCACGCCTGATTGGCCGTATATGGTTCTGGGTGATGCGCTTGATCTTGCCGCTGGTGGTGGCGTATATCGGCCTGCAGTACACCGCCACGTCGCTGGTGGCGTTGTGCGACAGCGGTAGCAACGGATTGTGGTGCGAACCTACCGTAGAGTTGGCGCCAAGCTCAATGACGCCAACTGCCCCCGATGCGAATGATCCCAACAATGAAGCGGGTGATGCCGGTGGGGGTGGCGAGCCAGAGACCAATCCGGGCGAGCCAGGCGAGAAGAGCGGTAAGAACGGCCCGGCTGGGCAGGAAAGTGACCCCAACAACGGTGATATCCTTTATCATAGCGTCTGATATTGGCGTCCCGATTAAAGGGGCTCCCCCTTTGCAGGGTCTTCAACTCAAGAGTATTCGCAAGCAGGACGTCCGGTTCCAATGCCCCATCAGATCGACAAGACCGCGCTGGTTATGCACTCGGCGGAACGCATGTTCCACCTGGTCAACGATGTTGCCAGCTACCCCGACTTTCTTCCCTGGTGTTCAGCCAGCCAGGTGCACGAGCAGACAGACCACGAAATCATGGCATCTATGGATATCGCCAAAGGTGGTATCCGTCACCGGCTGACCACGCGCAACCAGCTGTACCTGCCGCATACCATTGAAATGAGCCTGGTGGATGGTCCTTTCCGTAACCTTAGCGGTCGTTGGCAGTTCAAGCCCCTGCAGAATAACGCCTGCAAGGTGATTCTCACGCTGGAATTTGAGTTTTCCGGATCCTTGTCGAGGATGACGTTCGGGCCGGTCTTCAATCAGGCTGCGAATACCATGGTGGACGCGTTCTGCCGTCGCGCAGACCAGGTGTATCTCGGGGGATAACAATGATTCGAGTTGAGGTGGCCTTTGCCAGGCCAGACAGGCAGGAAATCATCAGCTTGAGTGTCGAAGAGGGCACCACGGCTGTGGAGGCTGTGAAGCGTTCCGGCATTGTTGCCATATTTCCTGAGGTCGATCCGGAAAATGGCGATATGGGAATCTTCGGTAAGGTGATCAAGAATCCGTCCGCCCACGAGTTGCGGGACGGCGACCGGGTTGAAGTTTACCGGCCGCTGCAGATCGACCCCAAGCAGGCCCGGCTTAACCGGGCAAAGAAGAAGGGTTAAGGCTTGAGGCTGGCTCAGTAGGCGGGCGTTTCTTCCAGCAGCTGGGCTTCGTAATGGGAATACTGGTCGTTATCGTAGTAGACGATGACCCGTTGTTCCTTGATATCGCCACCACTGCGCTGGAAGGTATACACATAGTACTCCCGGGACGGATCGGCGGGGTTGGTCATCAGCGGGGTGCCCAGCAAGGAGTGGACCTGGCTGCGGGACATGCCCTCGGCCAGTGATGTCAGCTCTTCGTCGGTCAGTATGTTCCCCTGTTGTACATTGATCTTGTATACGCCTGGGAAAACACAGCCAGCCATGATGAGAGTTAGAATGAGAGCTGTGAGCTTTTGCATCGCCGGGGGAAATCCTCTATCTTGAAATCGCCTGCCAGGGGCAGGTGTGACACGGTCTGACCGTTAACATGCGGCTTCATCATACCGGAAGCCGCGAGGCACACCAAAGAGTGAATCGTAACATGTCATCCGAAAACACCGAATTACGAAAAGTCGGTCTTAAAGTCACTCTGCCAAGAGTGAAGATCTTCAATATTCTGGAGAACTCCGAGGAGCATCACCTCAGCGCCGAGGATGTGTACAAAAAGCTCCTCGAACAGGGTGATGACGTGGGCCTGGCAACCGTCTACCGGGTGCTGACTCAGTTTGAGGCAGCTGGCCTGGTTCTGCGCCACAACTTTGAAGGTGGGCACGCCGTTTTTGAGATGGCCGGCGACGATCATCATGATCACATGGTCTGCACTCAGACCGGTGAGGTCATTGAGTTCGTCGATGAGGTAATCGAAGAGCGGCAGCAAAAAATTGCCAAAGAACGAGGCTATGAGATTGTCGATCACAGCCTGATTCTTTACGTCAAACCCCTCAAATCCTGATAACTCAGGATTTGTTCCGGAAAAAAGAAAAAAAGGGGGCGGGGTTTTAGCCCGCCCCAACAACTCTCAGGATCGAGAGGGGAATACGCTTACCTTTCAAACTGTTCAGTGATGCGTAGCCTGGCCTTTCGTGAACATTTCGTGGGCATGGGCAATGGTGTGTTCGGTCATATCCACACCACCGAGCATTCTTGCCACTTCGCTGACCCTGCCATTGTCGTCCAATGACTCGATCTTCGAGTAAGTGGCGTCTGATTCCGTAAACTTGCTGACGAACAGGTGCTGATGGCACTGGGCCGCTACCTGGGCAAGATGGGTGACGCACAACACCTGTCCATTACTGCCCAGGCTGCGAAGCAAGCGACCAACCACTTCGGCGGTGCCGCCACCAATGCCTACATCCACCTCGTCAAAGACCAGTGTTGGTGTGGTGGAAGTTTGCGCAACCACCACCTGAATGGCCAGGCTGATGCGTGAGAGTTCGCCACCCGAGGCTACCTTGGCTAGCGGACGTGCGGGTTGGCCCGGGTTCGCGCTGACCAGGAATTCAATGTCTTCCAGGCCGTGGGGCGCAGGCTCGTCGCCTTTGTTGCGGCTCAGGTGGGTTACGAACTGGACCGCTGGCATGCTCAGTTGGGCGAGCTCCTCCGCGATGCGCTGATCAAGGTTGGCAGCAGCCTGTTGGCGTGCGTTCGACAACTCGGTGGCCAGGGTATTGAAGTGGCTTCGCTGTTCTTCCAGTTCCGCCTCCAGCTTCTCAACGCTGCCCTCGCCGTCGTCCAGCGATGCCAGTTCGGCACTCAGGCTCTGGTGGAATTCCGGGAGAGTCTCCGGTGTGATGCGGTGCTTGCGGGCCATCTGGTAAATGGCACTCAGGCGCTCTTCCACTTCGGCCAGTCGGGCTGGGTCGGCGTCGTAATCTTCCACAAAGTGGCGCAGGTTGTCGCCAGCCTCGGTGATCTGAATCTGGGCTTCATTCAGCATCTGGATGGTTTCCGTCAGTGCCGGTACCTCCACCGGCAACTGCTCCAGTTGCTGTAAAGCCTGGCGCACCAGATCCGCTGCGCTATTCTCATCTTCCGTGCATAGCAGGGTAGCCTGATGGCTGTTGTGTAGCACCGTGTCGGCATGGCTGAGCCGTTCCTGTTCTTTCTCCAGCTCTGCCTGCTCTCCGTCTTCCAGCGCCAGGCGATCCAGTTCTTCTACCTGGTAGCGCAGTAGCTGCAGGCGGGCTTCTGTCTCATCGGCATTCTGCTGGCGTTCGGTCAGCCGCTGGCGGGTTTTGTGCCAGGCTTTCCATGCATCTCTGGTTTGCTCTCCCAACGCTTCTGCGCCAGCGAACTCGTCCAGCAGTTTGCGGTGGGTCTCCTTGCGCAGCAGGGACTGGTGCTGGTGCTGGCTGTGGATGTCCATCAAGGCGCTGCCCAGATCTTTCAGGTGGGCAAGGGGGCAGGGCTGGCCGTTGATGTAGGCGCGAGAGCGGCCATCCTTGCTGATCACTCGGCGCAGGATGCATTCGTTGTCATCGTCGAGCTCATGGTTTTCCAGCCATTGCCGGGCCTCGGCAATGCGGGACACGTCGAAAGTAGCGGTAATATCGGCGCGTTTGGCGCCATGGCGTACGGCGCCAGCGTCGGCGCGCCCGCCCATGGCAAGGCCGAGGGCGTCCAGGACAATGGATTTGCCGGCACCGGTCTCTCCGGTCAGCGCCGTCATACCCTTTCCAAACTGAAGTTCGACCCGCTCGGCAATGGCGTAATTGGAAACAGTGAGCTGTGTGAGCATGCAGAGGTCCTCCGCTCAATTCCTGAATACTGTGATTACATACAGTGACTGTGAATATATACAGGGTTTTTGCTGTTTGCAAACATCGGCTGGCGAATTTGTGAATGAATGAGGTGCGCAACGGTTGAAACATCCGATACGGGCCCCATATCCGTTCGCAAACATGTTTTTTTCGGCCCATGGCGGTCGGAAACCAAACGTTAACCGGCCGGTCGTCTGGCCGCCGACGATCAAGCAGGAGTAGTCATGAGCGCTGACGAGAATCGTAACGAACAGGTGGAAGAAGAGTTGAAAGACACTGCGGAAGCCGCTCCCGAGGAAGAAACGGCGACGGAAGACAGTGCCGAAGCCGCTCCGGAAAGCGAAGTTGAGGCCCTGAAGGCCCAGGCGCAGGAGTTTCAGGAGCAGATGTTGCGTTCCCAGGCGGAGATGCAGAATGTTCGCCGTCGCGCTGAGATCGATGTGGAGAAAGCCCACAAATTCGCGCTGGAGAAGTTTGTGAAGGAGCTTCTGCCGGTCGCTGACAGTCTGGAAAAGGCGGTTGAAAGCACAGAGGGGCATGAAAGTGCCGGCGAACTGGTGGCCTCTATTCGTGAAGGGGTCGAGATGACTCTTAATCTGTTCATGGGGAGTCTAGGCAAGTTCAATGTGGTTCAGCTTAACCCCGTGGGTGAGCCGTTTGATCCCCAGCAGCACGAGGCCATGTCCATGGTGCCGGCACCTGATGCCGAGCCCAACAGTGTGGTGGCTGTGGTCCAGAAGGGCTACACCCTGAACGATCGCCTTGTTCGTCCCGCGATGGTGGTGGTCGCCAAGGCTGAAGACGCGCCAAAAATCGACGAGCAGGCTTGAAAAGCAGATTAAAGCGCCAATATAGCCAGTAAACAGGCGGCGCACCGGGACTCCGGGGCAACTTTCAAGGCAGCCGGAACTGAATTGAACAACCGAATTGGAGTAATTGCATGAGTAAGATCATTGGTATCGACCTGGGAACCACAAACTCCTGTGTAGCCATTATGGATGGCGACAAGGTCAAGGTTATCGAAAACGCCGAGGGTGATCGCACTACCCCGTCCATCGTGGCGTATACCGAAGACGGTGAAACGCTGGTAGGTCAATCTGCCAAGCGCCAGGCGGTCACCAACCCGAACAACACCCTCTACGCCATCAAGCGTCTGATCGGTCGTCGCTTTGAAGACGACGTGGTCCAGAAAGACATCAAGATGGTGCCGTACAAGATCGCCAAGGCAGACAACGGTGATGCCTGGGTCGAAGTGAAAGGCGAGAAGATGGCGCCGCCGCAGGTGTCTGCGGAAATCATCAAGAAGATGAAGAAAACCGCAGAAGACTATCTGGGCGAGAAAGTGACCGAAGCGGTTATCACCGTGCCGGCCTACTTCAACGACAGCCAGCGTCAGGCCACCAAAGACGCCGGCAAGATCGCTGGTCTGGACGTGAAGCGGATTATCAACGAGCCAACTGCTGCTGCGTTGGCCTATGGTCTCGACAAGAAGAGCGGTGACCGTACTGTTGCTGTTTATGACCTGGGTGGTGGCACCTTCGACATCTCCATCATCGAGATCGCCGATGTGGACGGTGAGCACCAGTTTGAAGTGTTGGCCACCAACGGCGACACCTTCCTGGGTGGTGAAGACTTTGACATGAAGCTGATCGAGTATCTTGCCGATCAGTTCAAGAAAGACAGTGGCATTGACCTGCGTGGCGACTCGTTGGCGATGCAGCGACTGAAGGAAGCGGCTGAGAAGGCGAAGATTGAGCTTTCCAGCAGCCAGCAGACCGATGTGAACCTGCCTTACGTGACGGCAGACGCCAGTGGTCCCAAGCACATGAACGTGAAAGTGACTCGTGCCAAGCTGGAGTCACTGGTTGAAGAGCTGGTCGAGCGCAGTCTCGCGCCGTGCCGCACCGCGCTGGAAGATTCCGGTGCCAAGATCGGTGAAATCGACGAAGTCATCCTGGTCGGCGGTCAGACCCGCATGCCGATGGTTCAGGAAAAAGTGAAGAACTTCTTCGGTAAGGAAGCGCGTAAGGACGTGAACCCGGATGAAGCTGTAGCCATGGGTGCTGCCATCCAGGCGGCCGTGCTCTCCGGTGATGTGAAAGACGTTCTGCTGCTGGACGTTACCCCGCTGACCCTGGGTATCGAAACCATGGGTGGCGTGGCGACACCGCTGATCGACAAGAACACCACGATCCCGACCAAGAAGTCGCAGACTTTCTCCACTGCGGATGACAACCAGACTGCAGTGACCATTCACGTGGTCCAGGGTGAGCGGAAGCAGGCGACACAGAACAAGTCACTGGGTCGCTTCGACCTGGCGGACATTCCGCCGGCGCCCCGTGGTACGCCGCAGATCGAAGTCACCTTCGATATCGATGCCAACGGTATCCTGAACGTATCGGCCAAAGACAAGGCGACCGGTAAAGAGCAGTCCATCGTCATCAAGGCGTCTTCAGGTCTGAACGACGACGAAATCGAGAAGATGGTTCAGGACGCGGAAGCCAACGCCGACGAGGATCGCAAGTTCGAAGAGCTGGTCCAGGCCCGCAACCAGGGTGACGCGATGGTCCATACCGTGCGCAAGACCCTGGCCGATGCTGGTGACAAAGTGTCTGACAGCGAGAAAGAGTCTATCGAAGCTGCGATCAAGGAGCTGGAAGAAGCTCTGGCTGGTTCTGACAAGGACGACATCGAGGCCAAGACTCAGAAGCTGACGGAAGCGTCTTCTGAAATGGCCCAAAAGATGTACGCGGATCAGGCAGAGCAGGCGCAGCAGGCCGGGGGCGAAGAGTCTGCCCAGTCCGGTTCCAGCGACGACGCCGTTGATGCCGAGTTTGAAGAAGTCAAAGACGACGACAAGCGATAAAACTTAAGATCATCAGGCAGTTGGAAAACGCGGGAGCTCTTCCGCGTTTTCCTCGTTTTACCAACAGGGTTTTAGAGCATGGCCAAGCGCGACTATTACGAGATTCTCGGGGTGTCCCGGGAAGCGGATGAAAAAGAGATCAAGCGAGCCTACCGCAAGCTTGCGATGAAGTATCATCCTGACCGGAATCCGGATGATGAGGACGCCGATCATAAGTTCAAGGAAGCCAGTGAAGCTTATGAAATACTCTCCGATTCCTCCAAGCGCGCAGCCTACGACCAGTTTGGCCACGCCGGTGTTGATGGCTCTGCCGGCGGCGGATTCGGAGGAGGCGGCGGTGGTGCCAGCTTCTCCGACATCTTTGGCGATGTGTTTGGTGATATCTTTGGTGGCGGTCGCGGTGGCCGCAATACGCGCGGGGCTGACCTGCGTTACACCCTGGAGTTGGACCTGGAAGAGGCGGTAAAAGGCAAAACCGTCCAGATCCGGATTCCTGGCCACACCGAGTGCAACACCTGTGACGGTTCCGGGGCCGAGAAGGGCTCACGGCCGGAGGCTTGTGGTACCTGTAATGGCATGGGCCAAGTGCGGATGCAGCAGGGCTTCTTCACTGTGCAGCAGGCGTGTCCTACTTGTCGTGGTTCCGGCAAGATTATCAAGAACCCGTGTAAGAAGTGTCACGGTGCCGGTCGCATCCAGGAAGAGAAAACGCTGTCCGTCAAGGTGCCGCCGGGCGTGGATACCGGTGATCGTATTCGTCTCTCCGGTGAAGGCGAGATGGGTGTTGAAGGTGGGCCTTCCGGTGACCTCTATGTGCAGGTCGCGGTTCGAGAGCATTCCATCTTTACCCGTGATGGTCGCAACCTCTATTGCGAAGTGCCTATCAGCATCGTGGATGCCAGTCTCGGTGGCGAACTTGAAGTGCCGACGCTCGATGGTCGCGTTAAGCTGAAGATTCCACCGGAGACTCAGACCGGCAAGCTGTTCCGTTTGCGGAACAAGGGCGTTAGCCCGGTTCGTGGTGGTCCGTCCGGTGATTTGCTGTGTCGCGTGGTTGTGGAAACTCCGGTTAACCTCACCAAGCGTCAGAAAGAGTTGCTGGAAGAATTCCAGAAGACCCTGGACGGTGGCGATGGCAACCAGCACGGTCCGCGAAAAACCTCCTGGTTTGAAGGTGTGAAAAGCTTCTTCGACGAAATGAAATTCTGAGGGCAGACGTGATGAGGGTAGCAATCATCGGCGCCGCAGGGCGCATGGGCAAAGTGTTGATCGAAGCCGTTGACGGAACTGAAGGCCTGGAACTTGGCGCGGCAGTCGTCGAGCCTGGCAGCAGTCTTATCGGCGCCGACGCCGGTGAAATGACCAGCATTGGTAAGACTGGCGTCAAGATGGCTGGCAGCCTCGCCGAAGTGAAGGAGGATTTCGACGTACTCATCGACTTCACCTTCCCGGATCTGACCCTGGAAAATGCGGAATTCTGTAAAACCAACGGCAAAATGATTGTGATCGGTACCACCGGCCTGACCGACGCCGAGAAAGAACAGCTCGTCGTTGCCGCCGAAAAGGCCCCGGTGGTGTTTGCCCCCAACATGAGTGTGGGTGTCAACGTCACCCTCAACCTGCTGCGCACCGCCGCTGCAGCCCTGGGCGACGACTACGATGTGGAAATCATCGAAGCCCACCACCGCCACAAGAAAGACGCGCCGTCGGGCACGGCCTTGCGAATGGGTGAAGTTGTCGCCGATGCCCTCGGTCGAGACCTAAAGGAATGTGCTGTCTACGGCCGTGAAGGCTTTACCGGGGAGCGTACCCGCAAGGAGATCGGCTTCGAAACCATTCGGGCCGGCGATGTGGTTGGTGATCATACCGTTCTGTTCGCCACTGAGGGCGAACGCATTGAAATTACCCACAAAGCCAGCAGCCGGATGACGTTTGCCAAAGGTGCGATGCGTGCGGCATTGTGGTTGGAAGGTAAGCCGGCCGGGTTGTACGACATGCAGGATGTGTTGGGGCTGAAGTAGCGACGAGCAAGATTTCGCGTGGACACAAACTGCCATATTTCGTACAATAAGGCGGTTTAACTGCACCAAGCGTAGCTTTGACAACGCTCAACAGAAAAAGCGGGACGGAGTTCAACTCCCTCTCGCTTTTTTGCGACCTGAATTTGCGCTTGCGTTCCTGTTCGTGACGAACCTGTACGCCACTCGATGAGGATACAAGCCTTGAGTACACCTGCCATCCTTGCACTCGCAGACGGAAGCCTGTTTTACGGCACCGCCATTGGCGCTGAAGGGGAAACCAGCGGAGAGGTGGTGTTCAACACCGCCATGACCGGTTATCAGGAGATCCTGACCGACCCGTCCTACTCCCGCCAGATTGTCACCCTCACATACCCTCACATCGGCAGCACCGGTGTGAATGAAGAAGACATCGAATCCGATCGCGTCCAGGCCGCCGGCCTGATAATCCGTGATCTGCCCCTGCTGGTGAGCAACTGGCGCAGCACCGGCTCGCTACAGGACTACCTGCGCGACAACAACATCGTCGGCATTGCCGATATCGATACCCGTCGCCTGACCCGAATCCTGCGGGATAAAGGGTCCCAGAATGGCGCCGTGGTCGCCGGCGCAGACGCCACGGCGGAGCGTGCTCTGGAGCTGGCCAACGCTTTTCCGGGCCTGAAAGGCATGGATCTGGCGAAGGAAGTCACCTCGGAAAAACCCTGGACCTGGAGCCAGAGTGAGTGGGATATCGAAAGTGGCTATGGCGAGCGCACCGAATCAAAATTCAAGGTCGTCGCCTGGGACTACGGTGTGAAGCTCAACATCCTGCGCATGTTGGCCAGTCGCGGCTGTGATATCACTGTTGTGCCAGCCCAGACCCCCGCTGCCGATGTGCTGGCGATGAATCCCGATGGTGTTTTCCTGTCCAACGGCCCCGGCGACCCAGAGCCATGTGACTACGCCATCAGCGCCATTCGCGATGTGCTGGAGACCGACATTCCGGTTTTCGGCATCTGTCTTGGCCACCAGTTGCTGGCCCTGGCCAGCGGGGCCAAGTCCATCAAGATGGGGCATGGCCACCATGGCGCCAACCATCCGGTACAGAACATCGCCGATGGTACCGTGATGATTACCAGTCAGAACCACGGATTTGCGGTGGACGAAACCAGCCTGCCGGACAATCTGGAGGCGACCCACAAATCCCTGTTCGACGGTTCTCTGCAGGGAATCCGCCGTACCGACAAGCCAGCCTACAGTTTTCAGGGTCACCCGGAGGCGAGCCCCGGCCCGCACGACGTAGCGCCGTTGTTTGATGAATTTATCCGCCTGATGGAGGCACGTTGATGCCAAAGCGTACCGACATTAAAAGCATTCTGATCCTGGGCGCGGGCCCCATCGTGATCGGGCAGGCGTGCGAGTTTGACTACTCTGGAGCCCAAGCCTGTAAAGCCCTGCGTGAAGAGGGGTACCGGGTTATCCTGGTGAACTCTAACCCGGCCACGATCATGACCGACCCGGTAATGGCCGATGCCACCTACATCGAGCCCATCACCTGGAAGACCGTTGCCAAGATCATCGAGAAAGAGCAGCCGGATGCATTGCTGCCTACCATGGGTGGTCAGACAGCCCTGAACTGCGCTTTGGACCTCGAAAAGCACGGCGTTCTGGCTGAGCATGGTGTGGAAATGATCGGCGCCAACGCCGACACCATCGATAAAGCTGAAGACCGTGATCGTTTTGACAAGGCCATGAAGAAAATTGGCCTGGAGTGCCCTCGCGCCACGATCGCCCATTCCATGGCGGAAGCCTGGGAAGTGGCCAACGACATCGGATTTCCCTGCATCATCCGCCCGTCCTTCACCATGGGTGGTTCCGGCGGCGGTATTGCCTACAACCGCGACGAATTCGAGGAAATCTGCACCCGTGGTCTGGACCTGTCGCCGACCAACGAGTTGCTGATCGATGAGTCCCTGATCGGCTGGAAAGAGTACGAGATGGAAGTTGTCCGCGACAAAAACGACAACTGCATCATCGTCTGCGCCATTGAAAACTTTGACGCGATGGGCGTGCACACCGGTGACTCCATCACCGTCGCGCCGGCCCAGACGCTCACCGACAAGGAATACCAGATCATGCGGAACGCCTCTCTGGCGGTACTGCGTGAGATCGGTGTGGAAACTGGCGGTTCCAACGTGCAGTTCGGCGTAAACCCGGACAACGGCCGTGTCGTCGTCATCGAAATGAATCCCCGGGTGTCGCGTTCTTCGGCGCTGGCGTCCAAGGCAACGGGTTTTCCGATTGCCAAGGTGGCGGCCAAGCTGGCGGTGGGTTACACCCTTGATGAACTGCGCAATGAAATCACCGGTGGTGTTACTCCGGCCTCGTTCGAGCCCAGCATCGACTATGTGGTCACCAAGATTCCGCGCTTCACTTTCGAGAAGTTCCCTCAGGCTGATGCGCGCCTGACCACCCAGATGAAATCCGTGGGTGAAGTGATGGCCATCGGCCGTACCTTCCAGGAGTCCCTGCAGAAAGCCATGCGTGGCCTGGAGGTGGGCTCCGACGGATTCGAAGAGAAGGTTGATCTGAACACCACCGACGGCCAGGAAACCCTGACCCAGGAACTGAACGTTCCCGGCGCCGAGCGCCTGTGGTACATCGGCGATGCCTTCCGTGCCGGGATGACCGTGGAGGAAGTGTTCAACAACACGCATGTAGACCCCTGGTATCTGGTTCAGATCGAGGACCTGATCAAGGAAGAGGCTGCCCTCAAGTCCGCCGGCAAGGCGGACATTGATCGCGACACATTGTTCCGTCTCAAGCGCAAGGGCTTCTCCGATGCGCGCCTGGCCAAGCTGCTGAGTATTTCCGAAGTCAGCTTGCGTAAGCTACGCCATGATCTGGATATCCGCCCGGTATACAAGCGGGTGGACACCTGTGCGGCTGAATTCGCGTCCTCGACGGCCTACATGTATTCCTCGTATGAGGAAGAGTGCGAGGCGGATGTCTCTGGTCGCGAGAAGATCGTGGTGATCGGCGGTGGTCCCAACCGCATCGGTCAGGGTATTGAGTTTGATTACTGCTGTGTTCACGCCGCCCTCGCGATGCGCGACGACGGTTATGAAACCATCATGATCAACTGTAATCCGGAAACCGTTTCCACCGACTACGATACCTCGGACCGACTCTATTTCGAGCCGATAACCCTGGAAGACGTGCTGGAAATTATCCACGTCGAAAAACCCAAGGGTGTGATTGTCCAGTACGGAGGCCAGACCCCGCTGAAACTGGCCCGTGGCCTGGAAGCGGCGGGTGTGCCCATCATCGGTACCAGCCCGGACGCTATCGACCGCGCTGAAGACCGGGAGCGTTTCCAGCAGATGATCGGCCGCCTTGGCCTGATCCAGCCGGAAAACGCCACCGTGCGCAGTCATGAAGAAGGCATCCTGGCGGCTCGCGAGATCGGTTACCCGTTGGTGGTGCGCCCCTCCTACGTGCTGGGTGGTCGCGCCATGGAAATCGTCTATGACGAGGAAGAACTGGTTCGCTACATGCGAAATGCGGTGCTGGTTTCCAACGACAGCCCGGTGCTGCTGGATCACTTCCTCAATGCCGCTATTGAGGTGGACATTGACGCCATCAGTGACGGCAAGGACGTGGTGATCGGCGGTATCATGCAGCACATTGAGCAGGCCGGCGTGCACTCCGGTGACTCCGCCTGTTCCCTGCCGCCCTACACCCTGCCGAAAGACGTGCAGGATGAGATGCGCGAGGCGGTACGCAAGATGGCTATTGAACTGGATGTCATCGGTCTGATGAACGTCCAGTTGGCCTGGCAAGGTGGCCAGATCTACGTGATCGAGGTCAACCCGCGGGCGTCCCGTACCGTGCCGTTTGTGTCCAAGGCCATCGGTGTGTCCCTGGCCAAAGTGGCGGCCCGTTGCATGGCTGGCAAGTCACTGGCAGAGCAGGGCTTCACCCAGGAAATTGTGCCGACTTACTATTCGGTCAAGGAATCGGTGTTTCCGTTCAACAAGTTCCCGGCGGTGGACCCGATCCTGGGGCCGGAGATGAAGTCCACCGGTGAGGTGATGGGTATTGGTGACAGCTTCGACGAAGCCTTTGCCAAGGCAGCCCTGGCCTCTGGTGAGCGCCTGCCGGCCAAGGGCACGGCTTTCATGTCCGTGCGGGACGTCGATAAGCCCGGGGCCGCGAAAGTGGCACAGGATCTGATTGACGCCGGTTTCAAGGTAATTGCCACCACCGGTACAGCCAAGGCGCTGAAGCAGGCCGGGCTCACCGTTGATCGGGTGAACAAGGTTCGTGAAGGTCGTCCGCACATCGTGGACGCGATTAAGAATGGTCAGGTGCAGCTGATTATTAACACCACCGAAGGTCGCAAGGCGATTTCCGACTCGGCACAGATTCGCCAGTCGGCCCTGCAGACCAAGGTAACCTACACAACGACACTGGCGGGCGGCGAAGCCTTCTGCAGGGCCATCAAATTCGGCCCCGAGCGCACTGTGCGCCGCCTCCAGGATCTACACGCAGGAAAGTAAGACTATGGCTGACAGAGTACCCATGACAAAGGCGGGTGAAATCCGCCTACGTGAGGAGCTTCAGAAACTGAAGTCCGAAGATCGTCCCCGGGTGATTGCGGCTATTTCCGATGCCCGCGAACACGGCGACCTGAAAGAGAACGCGGAATACCACGCCGCTCGGGAGCAGCAGAGCTTTATCGAAGGGCGTATCCAGGAAATTGAAGGCAAACTGTCCGCAGCCCAGGTGATCGACGTCAACACCATCGAAAACACTGGCAAGGTGATCTTCGGCACCACCGTGCGAATGCTCAATGTCGATACCGATGAGCAGGTCAGCTACCAGATCGTTGGAGAGGATGAGGCGGACATCAAGGCCGGAAAGCTGTCCATTTCTTCGCCGATTGCGCGGGCGCTGGTAGGCAAGAGCGAGGGTGACGTGGTTGCCGTGCGTGTGCCTTCGGGCACCGTTGAGTATGAAATCGAGCAGGTAGAGCACATCTGACATTCGTCGGGTGCGGATTCTGCAAACAAAAAGCCGGCTGCGAACAACAGCCGGCTTTTTACATTGTGTGGCTCTAGCGTGCTGACAGCGTCAGTGTTTCTGGCGCAGCAGGTTGGACAGCTTGGGGTTGGGCTTTTTCGCCCGGCGCAGGATCACGGCGATCTTGCCGATAGTCTGCACCAGCTCCGCACCGGAGGCTTCGCACAGGGCGGCAACGGCTTCCTGGCGGGTTTCGCGGTCCTGGCTGGCAACCTTGATCTTGATCAGCTCGTGGTCGTTCAGGGCCCGCTCGAGTTCCTCCTGAAGCCCTTCGGTCAGGCCCTTGTCGCCGACAATGATAACGGGCTTCAGGTTGTGGGCGATGCCCCGGTATTCCCGGCGCTGTTCCGGCGAAAGACTCATTATGTGATCTCTTTATGGGTGCGATTAATAAAACGTCAGCGGCGAAACGCTCGCCAATTCCGTATAATCGCGGGATTGTATCAGATCAATCGGCCGGTGAAATCGCCGTTACCACGTACCCATATGATCGGAGGCCCAATTGGAGCGCTTTATGGAGGTAGGTTTTGGCTCGCTCGAAAACCAGTGACCGCTGGCTGAAGGAACATTTTGATGATGTCTGGGTCAAAAAGTCCCGGGAAGACGGCTATCGTTCGCGGGCCAGCTACAAGCTGATTGAGCTCGACAACAAAGATCGCCTGTTCCGCCCCGGGCAGACGGTTGTCGATTTGGGCGCCGCGCCTGGCGGCTGGTCCCAGGTGGCGGTAGAGCGGGTTGGTGACAACGGCACGGTGGTCGCCAGCGATATTCTCGAGATGAGCCCGATTGCGGGTGTGGCGTTTGTCCAGGGCGATTTTACCGAGCAGTCAGTACTGGACGAATTGCTGGATTTACTGGGTGATCGCCGCGCTGACGTTGTAATTTCGGATATGGCACCCAATATGAGTGGTATGGCGGCAGTGGATATTCCTAACGCCATGGGTTTGGTGGAGTTGGCGCTGGATATGGCGCAGCAAGTCCTGAAGCCCGGTGGCGTGTTTGTCGCCAAAGTATTTCAGGGAGAGGGATTTGATGTCCTGCTGGCTGAAATGCGTAAAAGTTTTGGCACCGTTGTCAGCAGGAAGCCTGACTCCTCCCGCGCAAGATCCAGGGAGATCTATCAGGTGTGCAAGGGATTTAAGGGCTGACCCGCCCCGGAACGGAATGACCGTGGGATTGACACCCCTGCAGTGGTCGATACGGATAGGCCGATTCTGGTGGACGGGCGTACAATTGGTGTAAGGTGTCAGAAAAGGCTTTCTCCTGACGGGGCGATCCTTCAATTCACAGGTGACGATCCTTGAACGATATGGCAAAAAATCTGGTTCTCTGGCTGATTATAGCCGCCGTACTGCTGATGGTGTTTCAGAATTTCACACCCACCACCAGCGGACAACAGGTCAATTATTCGCAGTTTGTGGAAATGGTGCAGGACGGACAGGTCCGTCAGGTCACCATTGACGGTCTGCAGGTTCAGGGTACCCGTGGTGACGGCTCCCAGTTCCAGACCATCCGCCCTCAGGTGTCCGATAACAAGCTGATGGATGATCTGCTGGCCAACAACGTGGAAGTCATCGGTAAGGAGCCGGAGCGTCAAAGCCTCTGGACTCAGCTGTTGGTGGCTGCCTTCCCCATCCTTATCATTATCGCGCTGTTCGTATTCTTTATGCGGCAGATGCAGGGCGGTGGCGGTGGCAAAGGGCCCATGTCCTTTGGCAAGAGTAAAGCCCGCCTGATGAGTGAGGATCAGATCAAAACCACCTTTGGTGACGTTGCCGGTGTCGACGAGGCCAAGGAAGACGTTAAGGAACTGGTGGATTTCCTACGGGATCCCAGCAAGTTCCAGCGTCTTGGTGGCAGTATTCCCAAGGGCGTGCTGATGGTGGGTCAGCCGGGTACCGGTAAGACCCTGCTCGCCAAGGCGATTGCCGGTGAGGCCAAGGTGCCATTCTTCTCGATTTCCGGTTCGGACTTCGTGGAAATGTTCGTGGGCGTGGGTGCCTCCCGTGTTCGTGATATGTTCGAGCAGGCCAAGAAACAGAGCCCCTGTATCATCTTCATCGACGAGATCGATGCCGTTGGTCGCCATCGTGGCGCTGGTATGGGTGGTGGTCACGATGAGCGTGAGCAGACACTGAACCAGTTACTGGTCGAGATGGATGGCTTTGAGGGTAACGAAGGCGTTATCGTGATTGCCGCCACCAACCGTCCGGACGTGCTGGACCCGGCTCTGCTCCGCCCGGGGCGCTTTGACCGCCAGGTCGTTGTCGGATTGCCGGACATCATCGGCCGTGAGCAGATTCTCAAGGTACACATGAAAAAAGTGCCCCTGGCCGATGGGGTAGAGCCTGTGTTGATTGCCCGTGGCACGCCCGGCTTCTCGGGTGCTGACCTGGCGAACCTGGTGAACGAAGCTGCGTTGTTTGCGGCCCGTCGCAACCAGCGTCTGGTCTCCATGGAAGAGTTTGAGCTCGCGAAAGACAAGATCATGATGGGCGCCGAGCGCAAATCCATGGTCATGAGCGAGAAAGAGAAGCGTAATACGGCATACCACGAGTCCGGTCACGCCATTGTCGGGCGTCTGATGCCTGAGCATGATCCGGTCTACAAGGTCAGTATCATTCCTCGCGGCCGCGCCTTGGGTGTCACTATGTTCCTGCCAGAGGAAGACAAGTACAGCCACAGCAAGCGCTTCCTGATCAGTTCGATCTGCAGCCTGTTTGGTGGTCGTATTGCAGAAGAACTGACCCTCGGTTTCGATGGCGTCACCACCGGTGCTTCCAACGATATCGAGCGGGCAACCAGCCTGGCGCGCAATATGGTGACGCGCTGGGGGCTGTCGGAGAAGCTCGGCCCACTGCAGTACGATACCGACAGCGAAGAGCCTTTCCTCGGCCGCTCTGCCGGTCAGGCACAAACGGTCTATTCTCCTGAAACGGCGCAGCGTATCGATGAAGAAGTTCGCAACATCATCGACAGCTGTTATGAAAAGGCGAAGCAGTTGCTCGTCGATAATCGTGACAAGCTCGATCTGATGGCCGATGCCCTGATGAAATACGAGACTATTGATCGTTACCAGATCGATGACATCATGGAAGGCCGTGAGCCACGCCCGCCGAAAGGTTGGGGAGATAGCGGTCCCTCTGGTGGTGTTCCGGCTGATGAGCCTGAGCAGGCGCCTGCTCCGAAGGGTTCAGACGACGGTCGTCAACCGGGTGTTGGCCGGCCGGCTGGTGAGCACTGAGCCAGGCTGGATACCGGTCAGATGTAATTGAAGACTGAACGCCGCCCCTGACGGGGCGGCGTTTGTTTTTGTGGGTTGCAGAAAAGGTTGGTTATGCAGATAAACTTCGCGGGCAGAATTCTGGATATGTCCGGCTGCCATGTCATGGGGATCCTGAATGTGACGCCGGACTCCTTCTCGGATGGAGGTCGGTATAATACCGTCGAGATTGCCCTGGCGAGGGCTCGTGAGATGGTGGCGGACGGTGCGGCTTTTATTGATGTAGGGGGTGAGTCCACGCGGCCAGGTGCTACTCCGGTGTCTATTGAGGAAGAGCTTGCGCGAGTGTGTCCGGTGGTAGAGGCGATTGCCCGTGATCTGGACGTTGTTGTTTCGGTCGATACCAGCTCTCCCCAGGTTATGGCGGAGGTGGTGAAGCTCGGTGCCGGGATGATTAACGACGTCAGGGCGCTGCAACGGGATGGCGCGCCCGAGGTGGTGGCAAGGGCTGAAGTGCCGGTGTGTGTCATGCACATTCAAGGTGAACCGGATACCATGCAGGATGATCCTCGCTACCGGAATGTGCGGCGGGAGGTCAGTTCGTTTCTTACCGAGCGGATGCGGGTGATAGAGAAAGCCGGTGTGCGGCCAGATAACATCATCCTTGATCCCGGCTTCGGTTTTGGCAAGTCTCCGCAGCACAACCTTCAGTTACTGGCT
The DNA here is from genome assembly GCF_054968585.1 of Marinobacter sp. G5_S1_61_S3. NCBI lineage: Bacteria > Pseudomonadati > Pseudomonadota > Gammaproteobacteria > Pseudomonadales > Marinobacteraceae > Marinobacter > Marinobacter sp. G5_S1_61_S3. Next base: position 175,801 of record NZ_JBQKUK010000006.1, read on the forward strand.
TCACTGGAGCAGTTGCAACTGCTGGGGCATCCGATGCTGGTGGGTATGTCCCGCAAGAGTATGTTGGGCCATATCACCGGTCGTGATGTCAGTGAACGCTTGCCCGCAAGCCTCGCTGCCGCGACAATATCCGCCATGAAGGGCGCATCCATCATTCGCGTCCACGATGTCAGGGAAACAGTCGATGCCGTTAAAGTGGTGACGGCAATGGAGGAAGCTGGACGATGAGTGACAGAAAATATTTCGGCACGGACGGTATCCGGGGCCGGGTGGGTGAATTCCCCATAACACCTGAATTCATGCTGCGCCTGGGATGGGCTGCCGGGCAGGCCTTTAAGCGGGATGGGCAGCGCAACAGCGTATTGATTGGCAAGGACACCCGTCTATCGGGTTACATGTTTGAGTCGGCACTGGAGGCGGGTCTGTCGGCGGCAGGCGTGGATGTAAAGCTGCTTGGCCCCATGCCTACCCCGGCGATTGCGTACCTGACGCGTACCTTCCGAGCGTCCGCCGGAATCGTCATCAGTGCCTCCCATAATCCGCACCATGACAACGGTATCAAGTTCTTTTCCCCTGCCGGGACCAAGCTGGATGATGCTCTGGAGACAGAGATCGAGAAATGGTTGGATCGGCCCATTGAAGTTTGCGGGTCGAAGGAGCTGGGGAAGGCGTCCCGGGTGGATGACGCCCCTGGCCGATATGTGGAGTTCTGCAAGAGCACCGTGCCTAATGAGTTTTCCCTGGAAGGTCTGCGCATCGTCCTGGACTGTGCCCATGGTGCAACGTACCACGTTGCACCGAAAGTGTTCCGCGAGTTGGGGGCGAAGATCTCCGTGGTGGGGGGCGAGCCTGACGGTTTGAACATCAATCTCGATGTTGGTTCCACTCACATGGAATCATTGAGCCGGGCCGTTCTGGAGAAGCAGGCCGATCTCGGGATTGCCTTTGATGGTGACGGTGACCGGGTGCTCATGGTGGATCGTGACGGCTCTGAAGTCGATGGCGACGAGTTGCTCTACGTGATCGCCGCGCAACGTCATGCCGCTGGAACATTGAAAGGCGGTGTTGTGGGCACCCTAATGACCAACCTGGGTGTTGAGTTGGCGCTCAGGGAGCAGGGTATTGATTTCGAGCGCGCAAAAGTCGGCGACCGGTATGTCATGGAGCGACTTATCGACCGGGGCTGGTTACTCGGTGGTGAAGGTTCCGGCCATATGGTCATCCGCGATTGCACCAGCACTGGTGATGGTATTGTGTCGGCGCTTCAGGTTTTGTTGGCTATCCGTCGTGCAGGCAGTTCCCTGGCAGATTTGCGCCAGGGCATGAGCAAGCTGCCCCAGAAAATGATCAACGTGCGTGTCGATCAGCGTTTTGATCCCCTCGGGCGTGACGATATTGTCAGGGCCGTGGAGTCGGCAGAGGCCAGGCTGGGTGGCGGTGGCCGCGTGCTTCTGAGGGCGTCGGGCACCGAACCTCTGATCCGGGTAATGACAGAAGGGCAAGATGAGACGCAAATCGTGAAAATTGCCGAGGAACTGGCTGTTGTGGTTGAGAATTCGCGGGCATGATTTTGTGCTCAGGGGCAGTTGTCTGCCGTAAAAGACTGCTGTATAGTTCGCCCTCCCTTGATTCAGGGGTTTTTTATGCGCCGTAAGATTGTTGCCGGCAACTGGAAAATGAACGGGTCGAAAGACCTTGTAAGCAATCTGGTTGGTCAAGTCCGGTCCGAGTTGGCATCGTTTGATAATGGTGTGGAGGCTGTTATTATTCCTCCCGCCCTGTTTGTTGGCGATGTCGTTGAGCAGGCTGGCGAAAAGCTGGCGGTTGGTGTCCAGAACGTAGCGTGCTGGGGTTCAGGCGCCTACACCGGGGAAGTCTCCGCGGCGATGGCAAAAGATTGCGGCTGTGGTTTTACCTTGGTCGGGCATTCGGAGCGCAGACAACTCTTCGGCGAAACCGATGAGCAGGTTGCCGCCAAGGTCGGGCAGGCCCTGGCGTCCGGGTTGGTCGCTGTCATCTGTGTTGGCGAGACCCTCGAAGAGCGTAGTGCGGGCAAGGCTGAAGACGTCGTGTCGCTGCAGGTTCGCAAAGCCGTCGCGGACGTTGGCAGTGAGTCATGGCAGCAGGTTGTGATTGCCTATGAGCCAGTTTGGGCCATAGGAACGGGTAAAACCGCAACCGCTGATGATGCTCAGGCCATGCATGCCGCGATCCGCGATGTGTTGAAGTCCCTTGGGGCTCCGGCGGATGAGATATCGCTGCTTTACGGCGGCAGTGTAAAAGCGGATAATGCCGCGGCGCTTTTTGCTCAGCCGGACATCGATGGTGGGTTGATTGGTGGCGCGTCATTGGATGCAAACGATTTTGTAAGTATTTGCCGGGCGGTGCCAGGCAAGTCCTGAGCGTTAAAGGTTCGCGAAAGCCATTAGCAAGAGTCATTAGAGAGTCATTATGGATTGGGTCGAAACACTGGTTGTCGTTCTGCACGTGCTCATTGCGGTGGCGCTGGTGACGCTGGTCCTGCTCCAGCAGGGTAAGGGTGCCAATGCCGGTGCTGCATTTGGTGGCGGCGCCTCCCAGACCGTGTTTGGCAGCGAGGGCAGCAGTAGCTTTCTGACCCGTGCCACAACTTTGCTGGCTATCGTATTTTTTGTAACGAGTTTTTCGCTGGCTGTATTTGCCAAGCAGCGTGCCGAAGTCGCAGGTGAAGCGGGTATTCCTGTGGTTCAGGAATCACCGGCCGCATCGGATGCCGGGCAGGCTGAAAGTGAATCAGCGACAGACGGCGAAGCCGGGCGCGGGGATGAGAATAAACTCCCCGAGCTCGAGTAAGGGTGCTGCCCAGGTGGTGGAACTGGTAGACACGCTATCTTGAGGGGGTAGTGGCGAAAGCCGTGCCGGTTCGAGTCCGGCCCTGGGCACCATACTAGAAGAAAAACGGCTTGGATTTACCAGGCCGTTTTTTTTGGTCAGTCCTTGACCACTAAGGCCGGCGTCTCTATACTCCGGCGGATATTGGAGCGGGCTCCGGGCGCAGTTTGCCCTGCCGGTTCCAGGCAGGCCAGGTGTCTGTCAGCAGGGGGTGTTTAGATTGCTTTTCCCCTGTGAGTTCTTGCAACAAAGGGCCCCACTTTTTAGGGGCTTTTTGATTAAGGGGCCTGGCGCATCAGGCCCTGGTGCATAAAAAGGGCTGATCAACAGCCCTTTTTTTGTTTTTGGGGTCAGATAAATCGAGTAACGGAGACGGGATAACCTTGTCAGCCAAGTTGAAGCAGCTGGAAGAAATGCTCAGGCCCATTGTGGAAGGCCTGGGTTACGAGTTTTGGGGCATTGAATTTCGCTCCCAGGGACACCATTCCCTATTGAGAATTTTTATTGACGATGCTGAGAACGGCATCGGCATTGAAGACTGTGAGAAAGTCAGTCGCCAGGCCAGCGGCGTAATGGATGTGGAAGACCCCATTCAGACGGAGTATACCCTCGAGGTATCTTCTCCGGGCATGGACCGGCCGTTGTTCCGTCTGGAGCAGTATGAGGCATTCGCAGGCCACCAGGTCCAGATCAAATTACGAATGGCATTTGAGGGGCGTCGCAAGTTTCAGGGCCTGATTAAAGGCATTGAAGGTGAAGACGTTGTCGTGGTTGTTGATGATCACGAATACCTGTTGCCATTCGATAGCATCGAGAAAGCCAACATCGTTCCGGTATTTGAGTAAGTCAGTGGACGCAAAGTTTATTTTTAAGGGCAGGGCAATCCAATGAGTAAAGAGATCTTGCTGGTGGTTGAATCCGTCTCGAACGAGAAAGGTGTCGAGAAGGACGTGATCTTCGAAGCAATCGAGCTGGCACTCGCCACCGCTGCCAAAAAACGCTATGACGACGAGGAAGCGGATATCCGCGTTTCCATCGATCGCCGCACCGGCGAATATGAGACGTTCCGTCGCTGGCTGGTGGTTGATAACGATGCGGTTCCTGCCTTGGGCACCGAGTTGACCATGCAGGAAGCGGAAGACATCGACAAGAGTCTGCAGCCCGGCGATATCCACGAAGAGAAAGTGGAATCCGTTGCCTTCGGCCGTATTGGTGCCCAGGCAGCGAAACAGATCATATTCCAGAAAGTGCGGGAAGCCGAGCGCACCAAGATTGTCGACAGCTACCGGGATCGCGTGGGTGAACTCGTCTCTGGCACCGTAAAGAAAGTGACACGTGACAACGTCATCGTGGATCTGGGGGCCAATGCCGAAGCCTTGCTGCCCCGTGAACACCTGATTCCCCGTGAAACGTTCCGTATGGGTGATCGTGTGCGCTCTCTTCTGCAGGAAATTCGTACCGATCATCGCGGCCCGCAGCTGATTCTGAGCCGTACCGATCCGCAGATGCTGATCGAACTGTTCCGCATTGAGGTGCCGGAAATCGCGGAGGAACTGATAGAAATTCGTGGCGCTGCCCGGGATCCAGGCTCCCGCGCCAAGATTGCAGTCAAGACCAACGATCGCCGGATTGATCCGGTGGGCGCCTGCGTGGGCATGCGTGGTTCACGAGTCCAGGCGGTTTCTAACGAGTTGGGTGGCGAGCGTGTGGATATCGTGCTGTGGGACGACAACCCAGCGCAACTGGTCATCAATGCCATGGCGCCGGCGGAAGTCGCGTCCATCGTCATGGACGAGGATCGCCATACCATGGAAGTGGCGGTAGCAGAGGATAACCTGGCCCAGGCAATAGGCCGTAACGGTCAAAACGTTCGGTTGGCGACGGATCTTACCGGTTGGACGCTGAACGTCATGACCGAAGAAGAAGCGGGTGAACGTCAGGAGCAGGAGTATAATTCTCTGCTCGAGCACTTCACCGGCAACCTGGATGTGGACGAGGAATTTGCAGGTGTCCTCATTGAGGAAGGGTTTACCTCCATTGAGGAGGTGGCGTACATCCCCATGGAAGAGATGCTTGCCATTGACGGTTTTGATGAAGAAACCGTGACCGAATTGCGTCGCCGTGCCAAGGATGCCCTGTTGAATCAGGCCTTGGCCAGCGAAGAGGCGCTAGAGGGCGCTGAGCCCGCTGAAGATCTTCTCGCAATGGACGGTATGGACCGTGGCCTGGCCTTCAAGTTGGCCGGTATGGGGATTCGTACCATGGAAGATCTCGCAGAGCAGTCGGTTGACGATCTGCTCGACATCGAAGGAATGGAAGAAGAGCGTGCCGGCCAGTTGATTATGGCAGCACGCGCCCCCTGGTTTGAAGACCAGGCTTAATCGGGAGGAGGACCAGTATGGCTGATGTAACGGTAAAACAACTGGCCGCAGATGTAGGCGCTCCCGTGGATCGTTTGCTGCGACAGATCGTGGAGGCGGGCTTGAAAGCCCGCTCCGAGGCGGATTCTGTTACCAGTGATGAGAAGCAACAGTTGCTGACCTATCTGAAAAAGAATCACGGTGAGAGTGAAGCTGAACCCAAGAAGATCACTCTCAAGCGCAAGACAACAACCACGCTGAAAGCGGGCCGTACCAAAACGGTCAATGTTGAGGTTCGCAAGCGCCGTACGTATATCAAGCGCGCTGAGCTCGAGCCGGAAGCGGCGAAGCAGGAAGAAGCTGCCGAGCAGGCAGCGGCTGCTGCACCGGAAGAGGCTCCAGCGACAGTAGCGGCTGAGCAGGCACAGCCTGCGGACGCGCCGAAGCCGGAAGCGCCGGTGTCAGATGCCCCGGCTGAAGAGCCGGCTGTTGATGAAAAACCGGCCGAGGAAGTTCAGCCGGAAGTGGCTGCTGAGCCGGAACCGTCACCGGTTCCCGCCCCGGAAGACATGCCGATTCCGCCGCCGGAAGAAGGCGAAGGCAAGGATCGCAAGCCGAAGAAGAAGAAAGAGAAAGCCCGTGAGCGCGGTGACGAGCTGGAAGAAGGCAAGCCCAAGAAGAAGTCCGCGGGGCATCGTGGGCCGCGTAGCCGTCCGGTGGAAGAACCTCTGATTATCAATGAAGAGGAAGAAGACACCACGCTGCGTAAGCCGCTTCGAGCGAAAAAGAAACCCAAAGAAAAGCGTCATGCTTTCGAGAGGCCGACCAAGCCAATGGTACGAGAAGTCGATATTCCCGAGACGATCACTGTCGGTGATCTTGCCCAGCGGATGGCCGTCAAGTCAGCCGACGTCATCAAAAAACTGATGGGCATGGGGGTAATGGCGACAATCAACCAGGCTCTCGATCAGGAAACCGCCGTGCTGGTGACCGAAGAGCTGGGTCACAAGCCGAATACAGTGAGCGAAGATGCATTCGAAGAGGAAGTTCTGAGCGAGTTCTCCTTTGAAGGCAAGGAAAAGACCAAGCGTGCACCTGTCGTCAGTGTGATGGGCCACGTAGACCATGGTAAAACCTCGCTGCTGGATTACATTCGCCGCACCAAGGTGGCGTCCGGCGAGTCCGGGGGGATCACCCAGCACATCGGTGCGTACCATGTGGAAACCGACCATGGCATGGTGTCCTTCCTGGATACTCCGGGCCACGCCGCTTTCACGGCAATGCGTGCGCGGGGTGCCCAGTGCACCGATATCGTTATCTTGGTGGTGGCCGCCGATGACGGCGTTATGCCGCAAACCAAGGAAGCCGTAGATCACGCTCGTTCTGCCGGCGTTCCCATCGTTGTTGCCATCAACAAGATGGACAAGGAAGAGGCCGACCCGGATCGTATCAAAACCGAGCTGGCTGGTATGGAAGTCATTCCGGAAGACTGGGGCGGTGATGTTCAGTTTATCCCCGTGTCAGCCCATACCGGTGACGGCATTGAAGACCTGCTTGAGGCACTGCTGCTGCAGGCCGAAATCCTTGAGCTCGAGGCTTCTCCGGACGCACCTGCGAAGGGTGTGGTGGTTGAATCCAGCCTCGAGCGTGGTCGCGGTTCCGTGGCTACAGTGCTGGTCCAGAACGGCACGCTCCGTCAGGGCGAGATGGTGGTTGCGGGTTCCTTCTTCGGTAAGGTTCGCGCCATGACCGACGAGGCTGGCAAGCAAGTCAAGCAAGCCGGGCCCTCTATTCCGGTGGAAATCCTGGGCCTGAACGGCACGCCGAACGCTGGTGATGAGTTCTTTGCCGTGGCCGACGAGAAGAAAGCCAAGGAGCTGGCGGAATTCCGTCAGTCCCGCGAGCGGGAGCAGCGTCTGCACAGGCAGCAGGCCGCCAAGCTTGAGAACCTGTTCGAAAATATGGGCAAGGACGAGGTCAAAACCCTAAATGTGGTGCTCAAGACCGACGTTCGTGGTTCCCTGGAAGCCATCACCAAATCGCTGCAGGATCTTGGTAACGACGAAGTACAGGTCAAGATCGTGTCCTCGGGCGTTGGTGGTATTGCTGAGACTGACATCAGTCTGGCGATGGCGACCAACGCGGTTATTTTCGGCTTTAACGTGCGTGCGGACACGGCGTCCAAGCGTCTGGTGGAGCAGGAAGGTCTGGATCTGCGCTACTACAGCATCATCTACAACCTGATTGATGATGTGAAAGCGGCCCTGACCGGCATGTTGGCGCCGGAATTCCGCGAGGATATCGTGGGCATTGCCGATGTGCGTGACGTGTTCCGTTCGCCGAAGTTCGGCCAGGTGGCTGGCTGTATGGTCACCGAAGGTAACGTATACCGTAACAAGCCAATTCGTGTCCTGCGGGATAACGTGGTTATCTTTGAGGGCGAGCTGGAATCCCTGCGCCGCTTCAAGGACGACGTGCCGGAAGTCCGCAACGGTATGGAGTGTGGTATCGGCGTTAAGGGCTACGACGTGAAAGTCGGCGACCAGATCGAGGTGTTCGATCGCGTTCGGGTCGAGCGTAAGCTTGAGTCCACCGGCGCGTGATGCGCCTGAGATAAAAGGAAACCTGATGCCAAGAGAGTTCAGCCGGATTGATCGCATCGGCGATCAGATGCAGCGAGAGCTGGCCCAGCTCATCCAGCGGGAGGTCAAGGACCCGCGGGTGGGTATGGTCACGGTGAATGCCGTCAAGGTGAGCCGTGACCTGGGTTATGCAGACGTTTACGTATCGCTGCTGACCACCGAAGAGCTGACCGAGGAGTCGCCGCAGGTGCGGGATTCCCTGACAGTGCTGAATAAAGCGGCTGGCTTCCTGAAGGGGCAGGTCGGCCGTGCCATGAAATTGCGGGTGACGCCCCAGTTGCGCTTTCATTTCGATACGCTGCTTGGGCACAGCCGTCACATGGACAACCTGATTCGCGAAGCGGTTGGTGATAAACCGGCGGTTGACCGTGACGACGCCTCCACCGACGGGGCGTCTGATGATCCGGAGCAAAAGGCTTGAGTCGACGTCGTAAAGGCCGCGATGTTAATGGCATCCTGGTGATCGACAAACCGATGGATATTACGTCCAACGGCATCCTGCAGCAGGTAAAACGCCTGTTCGGGGCGGCCAAGGCCGGTCACACCGGTGCGCTGGACCCGCTGGCCACCGGCGTGTTGCCGCTGTGCTTCGGCGAGGCCACCAAGTTTTCCCAGATGATGCTGGACAGCGACAAAGCCTACATCGCCACCGCTCGCCTCGGTGTTCGCACCGAAACCGGGGACAGCGAAGGCGCCGTGGTTGCTGAGAAACCGGTACCCCCTGGGCTGGATGCAGAAGCCCTGGAACCGGTATTGGATCGCTTTCGTGGCGATATCCAGCAGGTTCCCTCCATGTACTCCGCGCTAAAACACAAGGGCAGGCCACTCTATGAGTACGCGCGCGAAGGTATTGAAGTGGAGCGTCCGTCGCGCCCGGTGACCATTTACGAGCTGACGCTGCTGGAGGTGCGCGAGACCGAGATTGATATCGCGGTAAGTTGCACGAAAGGCACCTATATTCGCTCGCTGGTGGAGGATATTGGCGAGGCATTGGGCTGCGGTGCGCATGTGACGGCATTACGCCGCACCATGGCCTCCGGCTTCACGCTCGCGGACGCGCGCGAGGTCTCAATGCTGGAGTCCATGCGTGAAGAGGGCGAAAGTCTGGATGGCCTGCTGGTGGCCCCGGATGCTGCTCTGTCCATGTTCCCGGAACGGGATCTGGAAGGCAGTTCGCTGGTATCGATATTGAATGGACAACCAGTTAGAATATCGGGTCAGCCTGAGGAAGGGTTCGTTCGCCTTTATGGCAACGGGCGTTTTGTCGGGCTGGCGGAAGGATTCCCGGAGGGGGAGGCGACCAAACTGGTGCCTCGCCGTCTGGTGAAGAGTGGCTGACAACCGTTTGAGAGAACGGGGTGCAGCTGATTAGCCGGGCTGTAGAGATGCGTGGTTCGGCCGAATTCGATAGCATCGCGACAATGAGGTGAGTTTTATGGCACTTTCTGCCGACGAGAAAGCACAGATCGTTAAGGATTTTCAGCAGGGTGATGGCGATACCGGTTCACCTGAAGTTCAGGTTGCACTGTTGAGCCACAACATCAACAAGCTGCAGGATCACTTCAAGACCAACAAGCAGGATCACCATTCCCGCCGTGGTCTGATCCGGATGGTTAACCAGCGTCGTAAGCTGCTGGATTACCTCAAGCGTAAGAACGCAGACCGCTACCTGGACCTGATCCAGCGTCTGAGCCTGCGCCGCTAATCCGGTTGTACTTAACGGCCGGCGGGGCTCTGATAGCCCCGCTGGTTGTGCCTCTCTCCTGCATCGTGTCTGTCTGTGAACCCTGAAGGAACTCCCTGTCGTAACGGAAAGCTGAAATTGATAGCAGGTTGTTGAAAAGCCCGGTTTAGCAAAGTGGTTTCTGCCCCGGGGTTTTGCAACAGCCTGTTAGCTTTCAGACGGGCTACCCTTCAGTTCATCACTTCAGACGGTGTTGCAGTTATAGCGGATAATTCGCAGGGGCGAGTTGTCCGGGTCAACCAATTGAAATGATGAATTCAGGAGTTACCGTGGATCTTAATCCCGTTAAAAAATCGTTCGAACTCGGCGGCAAGACCGTCACCATCGAAACCGGTCGTATCGCCCGTCAGGCCACTGGCTCTGTGCTGGTTACCGTAGACGACATTTCGGTACTGGGTACCGTGGTAGCGGCCAAGGAAGCCAAGCCGGGCCAGCCGTTTTTCCCGCTGACCGTCAACTACTTCGAGAAAACCTACGCTGTGGGCAAGATCCCGGGTGGTTTCTTTAAGCGTGAAGGCCGTCCGTCCGAGAAAGAAACCCTGACCTCCCGTCTGATTGACCGTCCGATTCGTCCGCTGTTTCCCAAGGGATTCATGAACGAAACCCAGGTCATCACTACGGTGATGTCGTCCAGCAAGAACCAGGATCCGGATATTGCGGCCATGCTCGCCGCTTCCGCCGCCCTGTCGATCTCCGGTATCCCGTTCGATGGTCCTATCGGTGCATCCCGCGTCGCATACACCAACGAGCGTGGCTACTTCCTGAACCCGACCTTCGAAGAGCTGGAAACCTCCCTGCTGGACATGGTGGTTGCGGGTACTGAAGACGCGGTTCTGATGGTTGAATCCGAAGCCAAGGGCCTGACAGAAGACCAGATGCTGGGCGCCGTGCTCTTCGGGCATCAGGAAATGCAGACAGCGGTTACCGCGATCAAGGAATTTGCCGCTGAAGTTGGCAAGCCGCGTTGGGAATGGCTGCCAGAGGCGGAGAACACCGAGCTTCTGAACGCCGTAAAAGCTGACTTTGCTGCCGACATCGAGCAGGCCTATGGTATCCGTGACAAGATGGAACGCTATGCCCGCCTGAGCGAGATCAAGTCCGCGGCCGTTGAAAAACTGGCCGGAGAAGAAGAAGGTCAGCCGGCGGAAGACGAAGTGAAGAAGTACTTCGCGAAGGTTGAGAAGACGATCGTTCGTCAGCAGGTTATCGACGGCAAGCCGCGTATCGATGGCCGTGACAACAAGACCGTTCGCCCCATTGAAGTGGAAGTTGGCGTTCTGCCGAGCACCCACGGTTCCGCCCTGTTTACCCGTGGCGAAACCCAGGCCATCGTGACCACCACGCTCGGTACTGCGCGTGATATGCAGATCATCGATGCCCTGGAAGGTGAGCGTAAAGACCCGTTCCTGTTCCACTACAACTTCCCTCCGTACTCCGTTGGCGAAGCTGGCCGTGTGGGTACACCGGGCCGTCGTGAAGTTGGCCACGGCCGTTTGGCCAAGCGTGGTGTGGCAGCGGTTATGCCCACCATGGAAGAGTTCCCGTACACCATCCGTGCGGTGTCTGAAATCACCGAATCCAACGGTTCCAGCTCCATGGCGTCTGTCTGTGGTTCCAGCCTGGCGCTGATGGATGCGGGTGTGCCCATCAAGGCGCCGGTGGCTGGTATCGCCATGGGTCTGGTCAAGGAAGGCGAACAGTTCGCGGTTCTGACCGACATCCTGGGTGACGAGGATCACCTCGGCGATATGGACTTCAAAGTCGCGGGTACCTCTGAAGGTATCACTGCGCTGCAGATGGACATCAAGATTCAAGGCATAACTGACGAGATCATGGAAATTGCCCTGGACCAGGCCAACGCTGCACGTCTGCACATCCTGGGTGAGATGGCCAAGGTTATCTCTGCGCCGCGCAAAGAGCTTTCCAGTCGCGCGCCAAGCATCACCACCATCAAGATCAACCCGGAGAAGATCCGCGACGTTATCGGCAAGGGCGGTTCTACTATCCGCTCCATCTGTGACGAGACCGGTGCGTCCATCGATCTGGACGATGATGGCAATGTGAAGATCTATGCCGACAATCAGGATGCGGCCAATGCTGCGATGAAGCGGGTGATGGAAATCACTGCGGAAATCGAAGTTGGCGCTATCTACAGCGGTCGCGTTGAGCGCATTGTGGACTTTGGTGCCTTTGTTAACATCCTGCCCGGCAAGGATGGTCTGGTGCACATTTCCCAGATCTCCGAGCGTCGTATCGAGAACGTGACTGACGAGCTGAGCGAAGGTCAGGAAGTTCTGGTCAAGGTTCTGGATGTGGACAACCGTGGGCGCGTGAAGCTGTCCATGAAGGAAGTGAAGGAAGGGGAGCAGCCGACGGATCTGTCTGCGCTGTAAGCTCTGCCTTTGACGAAAACCCGCCGCTCTTCGGAGTTTGGCGGGTTTTTTATTTTCAGGCCTTCAACTCTTGTGAAGCGTCCGTCGCAGACAGGCTTTCAAAACACGCCACGTAAATACGTCCCTGTAGGGCTCGGTCGCGCCATCCCTGGCGCTCCACGGTTTTGCAAGCCTGTCTGCGACGGACGCCCAGGCTGTTTACTCGCCTTCCATGAATTCCAGAACTTCCTCCTGATACCCCGGAATCACAAATGTTGAGGCGTGGGACGTATCCGTTTGCAAAAACGATTTTGGTTCCGCCGCCGCTTCATACAATCGCTCCCCATGATGAAACGGGATGATTCCGTCCCGAACACTGTGAATCACCATCACTGGAACCGGGCTGATATCACCGATGCGTTCGTGAGCTTCGTATTCGTCAGTGATCGTCCAGCTCAATGGAACCTGCAGTGGCCAGGTTAGCCAGAAGTCGCCGAGTTTTTCGCGGGCGATGGCGCGGAAGCCGGAGAAGGTGCCGTCGAGGATGACGCCATCAAGAGGTGGTTGTTCATTGCGTTGAACCCATTCGCTCGCAAGGGCGGTTCCCAGTGCGCCGCCGAGGCTCTGGCCAAGTAGGAACAGGGGGCGGTTTTCGACGTCCTGTTGTCCAACCAGCCACCGAAGACCGGTCTCTGCGTCGTGCAGGGTGCCTTCTATGTCCGGTGCGCCGGTGGAGCGGCCGTATCCCCGGTAGTCGATCAGGAAGACGTTGTAGTGCCTCTCAGGCAGCCAGGCGACGTTCATGATGTGGCTGCTGATGTTCTGGGCGTTGCCGTGAAGGAAGTAAACAGTCCCTTTCGGTTCGGAGCTGGCGGGGAGCCACCAGCCGTGGAGGGTTTCTCCGTCGGGGGTTTCCACGAACACGTCTTCGTAGTCCAGGTTCAGTCGGTCCGGGGTGATGTAGGTGACCTGGTCCGGATAGAAGAACACGCTGCTGCAGCCGGTCTGCAACAGCAGGGTAAACGCGGCGGTGAGGCCGGCCAGTGTTCTCAGAGTTGTCAGAAGTAGGCGTGGAGTCCGAGTTGCCATGTGCTGCGGTACCTGTCGTAGTGGTCTTCACGGCTGAATTTTCCGAACAGGCTGAAGTCCCGTCCGAGGTGCCAGTTGCCTTCCAGGTAGGCTTGGTCCTGGCGGTGTTGGTTGCTGACGATCCAGGCCTTGGTTTTCACGCCACCCAGAAGGCTGAACTGGTTGTTTTGGTGGAGTATGCCCAGATCGGCGCCGGGGGCAGCGTCGTAACCGCGGCGCAGGTCGTCGTCGATTTCCAGGTCGGCGGTGGCCATGGCAAAGGCCTGGGTGCCGGTTGTCAGTCGCCAGCTTCCACCGGCACCGCCCTCGAGGTAGGGGGTGAATACGCGTTTGGTTTCGGTGTCCGTGCGGCGGCCGCCGAAGCCGACTTGCCAGGATAATGGCGAGAAGAACTGGTTGCGCGGCGAGAGGGAGCGGATTTCCACGCCGGTCAGTTGTTCAACCTGTACTTCGTCGTTGTCCGTGTAAAGGCGGGCGTCCAGGCGCAGGAATTGGAGTTGTGCTCCGCCACGGTAGCCTGCGGGAGGGTCAAGTACATCGTGGTAGGCGGGGCGTAACGTGAGTTCGCTAAAGTTGCGGTCACCCATGCGCCCGCCGCTGACGCTGGCGCGAAAGGTGTCATGGCCCTGGTCGTCGCGGATGGCAGGCTCAGGGGGGCCGTCCTGTATTGCGACCCCGCGGATCTCGCTGCGTTCCCTTAGCAGGTCATGGGAGAGTGGGGCTGCGTGTTCCCTGGGCCAGCCCTCGGCTTCGCTTTGGTAGCGAACATAGTCGTAGGTGGCGTCCAGCACCCTCGCACGCGGCTCATCGCTTAACGCTTGTACCTCGGGCGCATCGGCATCCACATACCCGTTGGCGATGGCGGCGGCGAGTGTCTGATGATCGTCCGGCAGGGCGTCGATGCGGTGGCTGACGTTGGTGGCTGCTGAGGGGCGGTAGTAGACGGAGTCGACAAGCCCCTTGTCGACAGCCCATCGCACCGTGTCCGAGGGAATGGCATGGGTGCCAACTTCCCCCAGCAGGTCGGTGCCGGGTCGGGCGACGTCGATCAGGGCCAGCAGGCGGTAGGCGCAGTTCTCGTCAAAAAAGTAGTAATCGAAGTTGCGATCGCGAATCTCCCAGGTGTGAGCCAGCATCATGTCCACTTCCGACTGGGTGAGATTAAGCGTGTACTCCCACAGGTCCCGGTGCTCAATGTCGGAATAGAGGCGGATTTTTTCGTAATAGGGCTGGATCGAGGTAATGCCCGGGTAGCCACCAAAAATACCCTTGTAGGCAAACAGGATTTCACTGTCGTGGGCGGCTGCATCAGCGGCGTAGGAGATGGTGTTGGCCAGGATCAGGTTGGTTTCCTCGTCTTCCTGGGGCGGGTCCAGGCGTAGAAACGTGTGGCCAAACATGGACGACGGGCTGTTCAGATACGACGCGGCAAACACCAGGGTCACGGTTTCGGTATTCAGCTCGTCGGTCCAGTCCTCGAAAGCGGGGCAGTTTACGGGGTGCTCCGGCAGGTCCAGTTGCGCCCTCAGCCAGCGGTCCCGTGCCGGGAAGCGGCAGCGCGCGTGCTCATTTCCGCCTCCGGGTTGGGTGATGGCCGTGACAGTGGCTTCCAATTCCGCCTTTGGTGAGGTTTTGCCGTTGTCGCTGAGGTAGAAGGCATCGTCGTCCGCCTGGCCAGTGTAGCCGTCGCCAAAGCGGTCGGGTTGGTAATGGAGCAGGGTCAACCACGCAGGATTCAGATGCAGGTTTCCGGTGTTGGGGAGCGATGTGGCGAATGCGTTGAAACAGGATGCCAGCCAGACAAAGGCCAGCGCGAACCGAAGCGAAGTGCGCATGGATGGTCAGTCAATTCCGGGTTAGGCGACAGGTGGGTGGCAATGGAATCATTGCGCCTTCCCTGGCGCGCAAACTCCGTTTTCTTCGAGCCCGAGGATCAGGCGGCTACGTACTTGCTCAGCGTATCGTTCTGCTCCAGCAGGGCTACGATGGCATCGACAGCCTCGCCAGAGGTGGTGTCGGACGATGGGAAAATGGTGGCGAAGTTGTCCTGCAGAACTTTGCGGAAAGAGTCGCGATCCGTTTCGTCCACACCCAGCAGCACGGCCAGGGTGTCCAGGTTTTCGCCGGAGCCACGGGACATGTCGCGGGCAACCTTATCGATGTTGCTGTCCATGTACATGGCCATGGATTGCACAGACTGGTTGGTCTGACAACCCAGGGTGCCGGTGGTCATACCAAACGTCTGGTTACCGAAAGTACCGTTGGTGGTTGCCGCCAGAACATGGGGGGCGATGCCTGACTGTCCTTTCCAGATCATTGCGCCTACGCCGCAACCAGGCTGAGCGAAGGCCAGGGTAGAAGCACCCATGAGCAGTGCACCTGCGATGAGTTTTTTCATTATCCACTCCTTGTTTGGTTTAGCTGTCGTCGCAAACGCGCCATACCCACCTGAAAGAGTCCCGGGACCGGCGCGCTAACGGCCCTGACTGATTTCCCGTGGAGACAGGTCGACCGTTGACTCTGAGTATAGTTGAAATCTCAGGAAGGCAAATTACAAAAGCGCTGAGTGATTGATTTGGCCCATAAATCCAAAGTGTGATCACGTGTTCATATTTCTAAATGAGCTAAAAAATGTTCTTTTTCCGCAATCTTGTTATATATGATTGGTTTGGGTATAGTGCGCGCGGCCATGAAGGCTTGTACACAACACATGGAGATTGAGTTTTGAAAAAAGTTCTTGTCGCATCATCACTGATTCTTGCCGGCGCACTGACTGGCTGTTCCTCACTGAACACCAGTGCTCCTTCCCTGCCGCTGTCCGGCTCCGTCGCTACCGACGTCAAGGCCGACATCGAAGTAGGCGAGAAAATCACTGGTCAATCCTCGGCAACCAAGGTTCTGTTCTTTACCCTGGGTGCTGAAACGGAATACGCTGACGGCGTTGCCTACTCTGCCGGCGGTAACGGTGGCAGTGCATTGCCTTTCGCGCTGCCGAATCCGGTTGAAGCTGTTAAGGCAGCGGCTGCCTACAACGCCATTCAGGAATCCGGTGCTGACGTGATTGTCGCTCCACGTTACACCGTCCAGAAGGACGATTACGTGGTATTCGGAACCATCAACGTATCCGTTGAAGGTTACAAGGGCACCATCAAGAGCGTTAAGTAAGTGATTGCTTGATGCCAGGTGTTACAAAAAAGCCGGAACATGACACCATGTTCCGGCTTTTTTGCGTTTAGGTACGCCGTTCTATCGGTGGATGGCTATACCATCAACCACCGAGATAGGCATTCTGAACGTCCGGGTTGGCCAGCAGGTTTTTTCCGGTATCGTGCAGGCGGATGCGTCCGGTTTCCAGCACGTAGCCTCGATCCGCCAGGTTCAGTGCCTGATGCGCATTCTGTTCCACCAGGAACACAGTAATACCTTCTTCTCGCAGCTTCCCGATGATCTCGAAGATCTGTTTGATCACCAGCGGTGCGAGCCCAAGCGAGGGCTCGTCCAGGATGATCATATTCGGTTTGCTCATCAGCGCCCGCCCGATGGCCAGCATCTGCTGTTCGCCACCTGACATGGTGCCGGCCCGCTGATGTTCCCGTTCCTTCAGGCGCGGAAACAGTTCGTAGACGTGGTCCTGGCTTTTGCGGATTTCCGATTTGGTGTTGAAAAAACCGCCCATGTGGAGGTTCTCTTCAACCGTCAGGCCGGAAAACACGCGCCGGCCTTCCGGCACAATGGCAATGCCCGAGCGCATGATGTTGGACGTGAGATCACGGGTGATGTCCCGCCCCTGAAGGATCACTCGGCCAGAGGTGGCCTGGGGATTCCCGCAGACGGTCATCAGCAGGGTGGTCTTACCGGCGCCATTGGCACCGATCAGCGACACGATCTCACCTTTCTTTACTTCAACAGAAACCCCGTGAAGTGCCTCGATCTTGCCGTAATGGGTATGGACGTCTTCTAGTACAAGCATGGTTATTCCTCAGGCCTCACCCAGATAGGCTTTGATGACATCATCGTTGCGGCGAATCTCATCCGGTGTGCCGCTGGCCAGGGGGCGCCCCTGGTTGATCACATTAATGCGGTCGGAGATATCCATCACCAGACTCATGTCGTGCTCAATCAGCACCACAGAGACGTTGTAGTCTTCCTTAAGGCTGATAATCAACTGATTCAGGTCTTTGGTTTCGGCCGGGTTCAGGCCGGCAGCGGGTTCATCCAGCATCAGCAGTTCGGGCTCGGTCACCATGCAGCGAGCTATCTCAAGACGGCGCTGTTGGCCATAGGCCAGATTGCCAGCTTCCCGGTTCGCCATGTCCGTCAGCCCCACCCGGTCCAGCCAGTAGGCGGCCCGGTCCAGCGACTTTTGTTCTTTCTCCCGATAGTTGGGCGTATTCAGTATGCCGGAGAGCAGGTTGGTGTTGAGGTGGCGGTGCTGGGCCACCAGCAGGTTTTCCACCACCGTCATACGGCTGAACAGCCGCACGTGCTGAAAGGTTCTGACCAAGCCAAGACGGGAAATCTTATAGTCTGGCTTCCCCTGGATTTCGCCTCCCTTGAACAGGATCTTGCCACCAGTAGGTTTGTAGAAACCGCTCATGCAGTTAAACACCGTGGTTTTGCCGGCTCCGTTGGGGCCGATGATCGCCACAATCTCATGTTCCCGTACGTCCAGCGACACCTGATCCACCGCCAGGAGCCCGCCAAAGCGCATCGACAGATTCTGTACTTCAAGCATTATCCGTCACTCCTGCTTTTTCAGTTCAATGTGGATGCGTCGCATGGGCAGCAGGCCTTGCGGGCGCCAGACCATCATCAACACCATGGCCGCGCCGAAGATCAGCATCCGGTACTCGGAGAACTCCCGCGCCAGTTCCGGCAGTATAGTGACCGCTATTGCGGCGAGAATAACCCCCATCTGGGAGCCCATGCCACCCAGTACCACAATCGCCAGAATGATGGCCGATTCCAGGAACACAAAGGATTCCGGGCTGATAAAGCCCTGCTTGGAGGCGAACACCGTACCAGCAAAGCCGGCGAAGAAAGCGCCGATGGTAAAGGCGGAAAGCTTGACCGCAGTCCGGTTCAACCCCAGGGATTTAGCCGCAATCTCATCTTCTCGCAGGGCTTCCCAGGCACGGCCTACCGGCATGCGCATCAGGCGGCGGATAGCGATAGCGGTAATGACGGCCAGTACCAGAGCGATCAGGTACAGGAAAATCACCTTATGCTCACCGCTGTAGGCAATGCCGAAGGTTTCATGGAATGACGTGTTGCCTTCCTCCTTGACCCGGCGACCGAACTCCATGCCGAACAGGGTAGGGTCGGGAATGCCGCCAATACCGTTTGGCCCGCCCGTCAGATTGGTCATGTTGTTCAGCAGGATGCGGATGATTTCCCCAAACCCGAGTGTGACGATGGCCAGGTAATCCCCGCGCAGTCGCAATACCGGAAAGCCGAGGACCAACCCGAACAGGGCTGCTAGCAGGGCACCGATCGGTAGGGCGAACCAGAATGAAACGCCGTAGTACTGCGACAGCAGGGCAAAGGTGTATGCCCCTACAGCGTAGAAAGCGACG
Organism: Marinobacter sp. G5_S1_61_S3; assembly: GCF_054968585.1. NCBI lineage: Bacteria > Pseudomonadati > Pseudomonadota > Gammaproteobacteria > Pseudomonadales > Marinobacteraceae > Marinobacter > Marinobacter sp. G5_S1_61_S3. Next base: position 194,455 of record NZ_JBQKUK010000006.1, read on the forward strand.
TAGCCCAGATCCAGCAGGCCGGCCAGGCCGACAACCACATTCAGGCCCAGGGCCAGCATGACGTAGATCAGTACCAGGGTGGACAGATCCACCGCGCCGCGAGAGGCGATAAATGGCCAGACGAGAGCGCCTATGATCATCAATGTGAGCAGGGTCGATTCCAGTTTCAGCCGCTTGCTCTGTTCCATGGGCTTGCGGTTGGCCAGCGGGTTTACCGCGGGCAGTTGCCGCAGCGACCCCATCAGGTTGTCCCGGAACAACTGGAACAGGAAGACGGCAACCGCTGCCAGCAGCACACCGACGATGGTCGAGGTCTTGGCCCCTTCAAGGGTAACCGTAGTGCCTTCACTGGCCAGGTTAAATCCCAGAATGGGGTACGAAATGATCAGGGTGACAATGGCGCAAAACAGCGCGTGTTTCAGGTTATGAGCAGCCATCAGATCTTTTCAACCTCCGGTTTGCCGAGCAGGCCGGTGGGTTTGAACAGCAGGATCAGGATCAGCAGTCCAAAGGACACAACGTCCTTGTATTCGCCGCTGAGGTAACCGGAGGTCATGCTTTCGGCGACGCCGAGAATAAGCCCGCCCAGCATGGCGCCGGGAATACTTCCAATACCCCCCAGGACGGCGGCCGTAAACGCCTTCAGCCCTGCAATGAATCCAAACAGCGGATCGATGGAGCCGTAGTACATACCCAGAAGCAGGCCCGCGACGGCTGCCAGCGCGGCACCGATCACAAACGTTGCTGAAATGATGCGGTTGGTGTCGATGCCCAGCAGATTGGCCATGCCCAGATCCTGGGAAACGGCGCGACAGGCGCGGCCGATGCGGGAGCGGGAAATAAACAGGGAGAGAATCGTCATGCAAACCAATGTGGTCGCGAAAATGGTGATCTGCATGTAGGTAATTGAGGTCTGGAATGAGTCTTCGGCACCAAAACGAAAGCCGCCCTCAATCAGCGCAGGGAAGCCGATGTTGCGCGACCCCTGGGCGAGGTGAACGTAGTTCTGGAGGAAGATGGACATGCCAATGGCAGAGATCAGCGGAATCAGGCGATGCTTTCCTCGCACAGGGCGGTAGGCCACCCGTTCCACCGCCCAGCCCATGGAACTGGATACAATCATCGCGCAGACCAGCGCCACGATCAGTATCAGCGGCAACCAGGCGATGCCCAGTGCGGCGAGGCCGGTAATGGCGATAAGCGCCGTGTAGGCACCGATCATATAAATTTCACCATGGGCAAAGTTGATCATGCCAATGATGCCATAAACCATCGTGTAACCGATGGCGATCAGGGCGTAGGTGCTCCCGATCGTCAGCCCGTTAATGAGCTGCTGGATAAAATACAGGAGGTCTTGCATCTGTGTGGGACTCCGATAGCCTGCCCCTTCCACTGCATGCAGGCTCGGCCCGGGGTGCCGGGCGTACTGGATACAGGATCATCAGGGGCCTAGAAAAACACCTTCTCCCGGATCGCGGTGAGAAGGTGTTCTCATAATTACCGTTTGTTAACGATTGCGGCTTAGTTTACCGGAGTTTTGCTGCCATCTGAATGCCATTCGTAGACAACAAACTCAAACGATTCCATATCGCCCTTGCCGTCGTACTCAACGGTACCGATGGGCGTCTGGAATGTGCCTGCGCGCAGCGCTTCGGCAACATCGAACGGATCCGTTGATTCGGCGGCTTCAATGCCATCGGCAATCAGCTGTACGGCGGTGTAGGACGTCAGTACGAAAGGACCGGACGGATCTTCACCTTTTTCTTCAAAGGCCTGGACCAGTTCCTGGTTTTCGTCTTTCTCGTCGAAGCTCGGTGGCAAGGTGACCAGCAGGCCTTCGGCTGCATCGCCGGCGATAGTGTTGATGTCCTTGTTACCGACGCCTTCCGGGCCCATGAAGGTGGCGTCCAGATCAGCCTGGCGAGCCTGGCGCAGAATCAGGCCCAGTTCAGGGTGGTAGCCGCCATAGTAGACGTAGTCCACGTCGGCCTGCCGGAGCTTGGTGACCAGTGACGAGAAGTCCTTGGCGCCGGCGGTAATACCTTCGAACATGGCCACTTCAACACCGCCTTCTTCGAGGGTGTCACGAACAGCCGTTGCGATGCCTTCACCGTACTGCTGCTTGTCGTGAATAACGGCAACGCGTTCCGGCTTCTGGCTGATCAGGTAGTTGGCGGCGACCGGGCCCTGCATGCTGTCCAGGCCGATGGTACGGAAAACCAGCTCATAACCACGCTCGGTAATATCCGGGCTGGTGGATGCCGGCGTCACCATCAGGATGCCTTCATCCTCGTAGATGTCGGACGCCGGCTGAGTGGAGCTGGAGCACAGGTGCCCAACCACGAAACGTACGCCTTCGTTCACCATGTTGTTGGCAACGGTCACGGCCTGCTTGGGGTCACAAACGTCGTCCTGTTCAACACCGACGAGTTTTTCTCCCATGACGCCGCCATTGGCATTGATCTGTTCGATCGCCATGCGGGCACCGGAGAATTGCATATCACCGTACTGGGCGACAGGGCCGGTCATGGGCCCTGCGATACCGATTTTGATTTCGGCGGCCGCTTGGCCGGCGCCCATCACGGCAATGGAGGTTGCTACAGCGGATACGAGTTTCTTGACTGGTGTTCTCATTGGGTCTGTCCTGTTTTGTGTCAGGGTTTTTCTTATGTTCTCAGCGATGTAAACAAACACCACACCTGCCACCTTGTCAAGCGGGCAGCGTCAGTGAATGTGCCGGAACGTCGACGATTGTTTTTCCGACATTAGAAGAGCAAAGAGCATGCCGGCCTGCCGCATCAGGCGTCAGGCTGGTCCCCGTCGTCGGTAAAAATCAGTTTCCGGAAACTGTCGTGATCCCTTAACTGTTCGAAACTAGGGTCGACGGAGGCGTCGTCCTTATACGCCTCAGAGATATTAATCGCCTTTTGCAGCGTCGTCACAGCATCGTCCCAGCGACCGATTTCGGCATAGGCGCAGGCCAACTGGTAGTGTGCATGACCGTTTTCAGGAGCCAGTTTCAGGGCGCGCTGGCAAAGGCTGATCGCCCACAGTGGCTCCTGCATTTCCAGCACCGCATCGGCCTTGTAACTCAGTGCCTCCACGTCGTCAGGCCGAAGATCCAGAATCGTATCGTAGGCAGAAATCTTGTTCTGTTGAGAGGTTTCCTGACTGGCCTTCAGCCAAAGGGAGTGCACTTCGTTGGTGCGTTCGATCTCGGCCTGGTTCTGATGAATGATGTCGGATTTCTGCTTCAACTGGTCTTCGATGAATTCCAGCCGCTTTTCATATTCAACGACCAGTTCGTTGACCCGCTTCTCGGCAAGGCTGGTGAGCTGGTTTCGCATGTCGCGAATCGAATTCCAGCCAATGACTACGAGAATGGAGGTGGCGCCAGCAATCAGGTAGAAGAAGTAGGTAACGGTGTCGGTGGCGTAAGACATGGTTTTGTCAGCCACCGAGAGTTCCTTGTCCACAACCTTCTCGATCAGCTCGGCGCGGGTGTTCATCATTTCCTTGCGCAGTGCTTTGGTTTCCTCCAGCAAGTACAGCTCGACAAACGGTGTATACATGGGTTCTTCCGCAGTGTCGATTCGTTGCTGCACGTCCTCGGCGCTAAGGTTCTCACCCGGCTCCTGGGCCATGGTGAAGGAACTGAATAACAGTGCGATCAGGCCTGAAGCGAAGAAGGTTGTCAGACGCTTCCAGGAAGGGCTGTGCAGGAGGGGGTTAGGTGTTCGGGTGTTCATTGGGCCGTGTCCGTTTTTGCGGAAATTGAACAAGAGGGTGACCTTAGCATAGTGGTTGGCGGAAAAATGCGAAAATTCGTAAAAGGACCGGCAGGTCAGTGCAATACGCGCCGATGGGTGTGGGCAGTACTGCTTGCAAAATCAGGAGCAAAGACCTCTAATACTTAGTGTTATAAATAATTCGGCAAAACGAAGCGGAGTGGTGCGTTGAACAATTATGAAGAGGTTTTGGTGGCGTTGCGCCGGGTGATTCGAGCAACTGACCTGCATTCCAAACGTCTGAGCAAGCATGCAGGCCTGACGGGGCCGCAATTGCTGATTATGCGCAGCATCCGCGATCTGGGTGAGGTGACTATCGGAACCATTGCCGACAAGGTGAGCCTGAGCCAGGCAACCGTGACCACGATTCTTGATCGGCTGGAGCATCGTAAGCTGGTTTACCGTGTTCGCAGCACCCAGGACAAACGCAAGGTTCATGCGCATCTGACGAGTGAGGGTGCGGAAATTCTCTCGCGGGCACCGAACCCGCTTCAGGAAGACTTCACACGGAAGTTCCAGAGCCTGGCGGAGTGGGAGCAGACCATGATTCTGGCTTCGTTGCAGCGGGTGGCCAATATGATGGACGCCGACGATATCGATGCTGCACCGATGCTCACGGTGGGCTCAGTGCTAAAGGATGATGGCTGGAAGGCTGATGACAAGTCCTGAGACGATGGCACCGGCTTCAAGGATTATTCCGGCATTTTTGCGATGATCTCAATGGATTGGTACCAAGCCGCCAGATCAGAAATCTGTTGATTCGTCAGGTTCTTGGCGACCAAAGACATCATCTCGTGCTCCCGTTTGCCACTGCGAAAAGCTTTGAGTTGTTTTTCAATATAAATCTGACTTTCGCCCGCAAGATTGGGTGCGACTGGGATCTTCGCTATCCCGTCCAGGCCGTGGCAGGTCTTGCACTGGGCTGCGAGTTTCCGCCCCTCGGCAGGGTCTGCGCCCTGGGCCACTGGGCTCATCGCAAGAAAATATGCCAGAACCGCTATTGTTGAATAGGCGGCTCTGGCTTTTCTTGCCGCATGATTTTTCCAGAGAGCCGGAGGATTCCCACCTGTTTTGGGAATCATGAGCCGGAACCCGTGTACGCGATTCTGTATACAGCCCCGGCCAAATCATCCGAGACCAGCAGTGAGCCATCTTTCAACTGGGCTACATCAACCGGCCGGCCGAGGTATTCACCGTTTTCATCCAGCCACCCTTCGGCGAAAGGAATCGTTTCGCCACTAATATTGCCTTCGGCGTCCACCGGCGTGAACATGACCCGTGCTCCGACCGGAACGGTCCTGTTCCAGGAGCCATGTTGCGCTGAGAAAATTCCGCCCTGATATTGCTTCGGAAACATGTTTCCGGTGTAAAACATCATGCCCAGATTGGCCGCATGTGCCGTTGTCTCAGAGACTGGGAACACCACCTCTACCGGCACTTCCTCGCCTTTGTATTCGTTGGTGCGAACATCACCGCCTCCGTACCAGGGATGGCCAAAATGCTGGCCCATGGCGGTCTGGCGATTGATTTCTCCAGGTGGGATATCGTCGCCCATGCCATCGACCTGATTGTCCGTAAACCACAGTTCGCCGGTATTAGGGTTAAAGTCCTGCCCCACAGAGTTGCGGACACCACGTGTGTAGATTTCACGTCCGCTGCCATCCTGATTAACCCGGATAATCCCGCCAATGCCCCACTCATTGAACGTGTCCAAGTGTTCTTTCGGCGCAACATTGTAGGGTTGCCCGAGCGAGATGTAGAGCTTCCCGTCCGGGCCAATGTCGCAGACTCGGGCGGTATGGTTGTAACTGACGAACTGCTCAGGGATCAACTCGCCCCCTGGAATCACCTCTGAGGCGACTACATCGCCCCCCTCAAAGAAGAACTCCGCGGCCGGATACGCCAGTACCCGGTTTTGTTCTGCAATGTAGAGTACGCCCGACGGCGAAAAACAGGGACCGTTGGGGACGGACTTGGCCAGCGACGGTGCGAAATTCTTTACTTCATCGGCCACGCGGTCTTTATCCCGGTCGGTCATTGCCCAGACTTCGGTTTTACGGGTTCCGACAAAGGTAACAACACCCTGGGGGCCAACCGCCATGTGTCGCGCGTCGGGAACGAGTGCGTAGAGGCTTATTTCAAACCCCTCGGGAAGTGTTATTTTCTGCAGGGTCTTGCGAATAGCGTCGGCGCTGTCACTCTTCTGATCGATCACAGTGAACTCGGCTTTCCCGGTGGTCTGGAAGTTGCCAAGCTTTTTGAGAGTATCGTCAGATTGGCTGTGAGCGAAGGGGATGAAAGCAAGGCCCACAGCCACGCACAGGATTGAGTTGTTCTTGTTCATTGTTTTGCCACTCCCTTTGACTCAGCGAGTCGGAAGCCGGTGACCCTCGGGTCACCGGTGCTCGGTTATTGCTCATGTCAAAGCGAGTAAAGACAACGGCTGCATAGGCGTCAAGGCAGCCCTGCAGTGGTCAGACCAGTAGTATTAGTGGACGCTTGATCCCTTGCGGGGTTTGTTCCCGAAACACACCTGAAACACGTCGTTGTAATGCTTCGCAAAATTCACCGTCAGGCCTTCTTTGAGGTATTCCGGTAGCTCTTTATAATCCCCCCGGTTTGCCTCCGGCAGAATCAGGTTGGTGAGTTTCTGGCGGCGGGCAGCGATGACTTTTTCGCGGATGCCGCCCACGGGTAGTACCTGGCCGGTGAGCGTCAGTTCGCCGGTCATGGCGATGTTCTGCTGTGGCGATTCGCGGCGGGCGATGGACAGCAGGGCGGTGGCCATGGTGACGCCCGCGCTGGGGCCGTCTTTGGGGGTAGCGCCTTCGGGAACGTGCAGGTGCACGAAGGATTTGTCGAAGAAGGTCGGGTCGCCCTTGAATCGCTTGAGGTTCGAAGAGACGAAGCTGTACGCGATTTCGGCGGACTCTTTCATGACGTCGCCCAGTTGCCCGGTGAGTTTGAAGCCACGCTGGCTGCTGTGGATGCGTGAGGCTTCGATGCTCAGGGTGGCGCCGCCCATGGCGGTCCAGGCCAGGCCGGTGACTACGCCGGTGCCTTTCAGGGATTTCTCTTTGCGGAAGGCGGGTTGACCCAGATAGGTTTGCAGGTCGGAAACGCCGACTTTCACTGGTTCATCTGGGTTTTCCAGCAACCGCACAATGCCCTTGCGGATGACTTTGTGCAGCAATTTTTCCAGGCTGCGGACGCCCGCTTCACGGGCGTAGCCTTCGATGATCTGTTTGATGGCGGCGTCGGTAATGTTCATCTGCTTTTTCAGCAGGCCGGCTCGTTTTAGCAATCTGGGCATCAGGTGATGCTTGGCGATGTCGAGCTTTTCCTCGGTGATGTAGCCGGATAGCCGGATGACGTCCATGCGGTCCAGCAGTGGCCGGGGAATGGTGTCGAGCTGGTTGGCGGTGCAGATGAACAGGACCTTGGACAGGTCCATGCGCACGTCCAGGTAGTGGTCCAGGAATTCCCGGTTCTGTTCCGGGTCCAGGGTTTCCAGCAAGGCGGAGGCCGGGTCGCCCTGGAAGGAGGCGCCGATCTTGTCGATCTCGTCCAGCATGATCACCGGGTTGGACACCTTCGAGTCTTTCAATGCCTGCACGAATTTGCCAGGCATGGCGCCGATATAAGTGCGGCGGTGCCCCTTGATTTCGGCTTCATCACGCATGCCGCCCACGCTGAATCGATAGAACTCGCGGCCGAGGGCATCGGCGACGGAATGACCGATGGAGGTTTTGCCCACGCCAGGCGGACCGACCAGCAAGAGGATGGAGCCGCTGACTTCGCCCTTGAAGGTGCCTTCGGCCAGGAACTCGACGATACGGTCTTTCACGTCGTCGAGTCCGTCGTGGTCACGGTCCAGAATGCGGCGGGCTCCCGCCAGATCGAAATGGTCCTCCGACGTCATGCCCCAGGGCACCTGGGTCAGCCAGTCCAGATAATTGCGGGTAACGCCGTATTCCGGAGAACCCTGCTCCAGCACCTGCAGTTTCTGAAGCTCGTCGTCAAAGCGTTCCTGAACCTGTTCCGGCGGATTCAGGCTTGCCATACGCTCGTGGAAGCGCTCGGCATCGGCGGTTTTGTCGTCCTTGGCCATACCCAGTTCGCGCTGGATGACCTTGAGCTGTTCCTTCAGGAAGAACTCACGCTGGTGTTTTTGCACCTTCTCGTTCACTTCTTCGCTGATTTCACTTTGCAGGCGGGCCACTTCCTGTTCTTTCGCCATCAGCAGGAGTACTTTTTCCATACGCCTGAGCAGCGGCACGGTATCGAGTACTTCCTGCAATTCCTGGCCGGGAGCGCTGGTCATGGAGGCGCCAAAATCCGCCAGGGGAGAGCTGTCATCCGGTCCGAATCGGGAAAGGTACTGTTTCACTTCTTCGCCATAAAGCGGGTTGGTGCGCAGCAGCTCCTTGATGGAACTGATGATGGCGAGGGTATAGGCTTTCAGTTCGTCTGCGGCTTCTTCCGGTTCTTCAGGGTACTCCACTTCCACCAGGTAGGGCGGCCGGCGGCGAAGCCATTGGGTAATGCGAAAACGCTGCAGCCCCTGGGCAATGAACTGGACTTTGCCGCTTTCGCCCTGGGCGTGATGGACGCGCACGGCGCAGCCCACGGTTTCCAGTTCCTCGCTGCCGGGAATGCCTTGCTCAGGATCGCTGTCTTCCACAAAGCATATACCTAGCACCTTGTGGTCGGTTTCGCCTACACGCTTGAGGGTTTCCTGCCAGGGGTTCTGGTTAACCACAATCGGCTGCACCTGGGCCGGGAAGAAAGGCCTGTTCGACACCGGTAACACGTACATGCGGCGGGGCATCTGCTGTTTCGGCAGTACCAGGCTTTTGCTGTTCTCGTCCTTGCCGATGTACTCGGTCAGGTCTTCTTCGGGAGCCTCAAAAGAGTCGTTGCGGTTGTCGTCGTTCATGCCGTATACGCATCCTCCAGGGAATTTCATCCGGGCAGTCGCTCCGGTCCTATTGCCTATGTAACGGCAACGGGGATTATTTCAAGGTAGGTGCCGGTATTTACTGCCAGCGAACAGAGCCGACGGCAAAACCTTGAATTCGGGCTCTCAGCCCCCACTTCCAACAACAATCCGTTATGACATTTCAGGAAATTACTTTCAGGTGCCATCCATGAGCAACTCGCCTTACATTTTTGAAGCCACCATGGACAACTTCCAGCAGGATGTGATGGAAGCGTCCTCCAAAACGCCCATATTGATCGATGTCTGGGCGGAGTGGTGCGCCCCCTGTAGGCAATTGATGCCGCTACTGGAAAAGCTGGCGGATGAGTACAAGGGCGGCTTTATGCTGGCCAAGGTCAACGCCGACGAACAGCAGCAACTGACGGGTAGCCTGGGCGTGCGCAGCCTGCCTACTGTGATCCTTGTGAAAGATGGCCAGGCAGTGGATGGCTTCAATGGTGCATTGCAGGAGAGCGAGATCCGCAAGGTCCTCGACAAGCACATTGAGATACCGGAAGACGAGGAAGCGCCCTACGACAAGGCCCACAGATTGTGGGAGGAGGGTGACGTAGAGGCGGCGCTGGCCGTGCTGACAGAGATGAATCGTAGTAACCCGGACGACCTGAAAGTATTGATTGATCTTGCACAGTTGAAGGCTGAGCTCGGTGACCTGGAAACCGCTGAACAGGTACTGGAAAGCCTGCCGCCGGAAGAAAAGATGCAGCACCAGGCCAAGCAGTTGGCGGCCCGGCTGAAATTCCTCAAGGCCTCAGCCGAATTGCCCCCCATCCACGAACTGGAAGATGCACTGGATAAAGATCCGAAAGATCCTAATGCCCTGCACCTGCTGGCGCTGCATCACATCCTTCAGGAAAACAACGCCGAAGCGATGGAATTGCTGATTCGCCTCATGCGTGTGGACAGTAAGTATAAGGATGAGGTCGCTAAGACCACGTTGATTGAGCTGTTCGACAAGCTGGGAAATAACAACCCGGATGTGCGTACCTATCGGCGTAAGCTGTATACGTTGATGCACTGATGCGGCCATTCCGGACGCGGGTATCGGTTGTGAAACCGTTCCCCTTCCAGGATGGAGCGCCCCTTTTTGCTACACATTTTTCTGTGATCTTCCTATAGTGATTGTTGCCGGTCTGACCGGAACAATCCTACCAACGGAGAAAGCAGGAAAGCTTGATGCCCCTTCAACAGCGAGAAAGAACGTCAGCGGCAGACACGTTTCTAGCAAATGAAGCTGATCTGATTCACTGCCTTTATCAATCACTGCAGAATCAGACCGGATTTCATGATTTCCTGGCGATGCTGATGGTCTCTGTAAATGGTTGTGCGGCCCAGCTCTCGTTTGTACGCAGAGCGCCGAGAGCGATTGAGCATATCTGGTATGCCGGTTTATCCGATGAGTTCATTGGGTGGTATCTGGATAACAACATGATTGCCCATGACGCCGTGACCAACGTCGCCATTACCCAGGCTCCCGGCACTTTCCACTCGGCTCTGCCCCTTATTGAAGACGGCCCTCCGGGTGATCAGTACGACCGCTGGGAGTCGGATCACAGCATGCTCGATTCGGCATGGCTGGTTGTCGATGCCTCAGACACACACATCGTAATGCTGACTGTGCAGCGCACAGTCGCTCAGGGGGGCTATCTTCCCTCCGAACTTGAGGCGATGGATCGTCTGATTCCCTTTATCCGTCAGTCCGTCAGCCTGGCGGAAACCTTTCATCAGAACCCACATTCCGAAAAGGCGTTGTCGACGTTTATTGAGCTAGTGTCGGACGCTGCGTTTGTTCTGAACAGTCGTGGGCGCCTGATGGTATCGAATCAAAGGGGGGAGGCGTTTCTGGCTACGGACCGAACCATCATGTTGCGGCAGCAACGCTTCACGTTCGGTGACGACGTTGCCCAGAAAACCTTCTTTCGAACGATTACCCGAGTTGCCCGTGCGGATCTGGAAGGACGTACCTATGAGCCGGAAACGCTCGTTATACCTAGGCCAGAGAGAGCGCCTCTGCTGATGAGCCTGCGCCCTCTTGAGCACAGCGAGTTCCTGACAGGCGGTGTGCTGGTAACGGTGATCGATGCAGAGTCGAGAGCGCTACCTGATGAGGCGACTATTCGGCAGTATTTCTCGCTGACTGGAGCGGAAGCCCAGTTGTGCAAGGATCTGATTACAGGCATGAGCTTGAAGGATATCGCGCACCGGCGCCATAAAAGCGAGGCAACGGTCCGAAGCTATCTGAAGCAGGTTTTTCTGAAAACCGGGCAGAGTCGGCAGGGCCAGCTCATCAGCACTATTCTGTCATCGCTGCTGCGGTAAGGTGAGCGGGGGGACTGGAGCAGCTGGTGCGGGCAGGAAAAACCCGCACCGCACCAGCTTCCGATCATTCACTGGTTTTGATCAGAACGGCCAGGCCAAGTTCATCCGGGTCTTCGTTGGTTTCCTGCCACTTCAGGGTGAAAATGCCGAGACTTGCTTCTTCATTGAAGAAGCCGTCCAGAAGGGTGGTTCCATCACTGCCGGCAATCGTTATTGAGGTCTTTCCGGCGCCGCCGAGAGACACGGCTGCCTGCGTTTCGACGGTATCTGTGGTGACTTCGATGTCGCCGGCCAGGCCGGACTTTCGAACTTCGAAAAACGCACCGTCGATGGCGCCGGTCGTTTCTGATGTCATTGTGAGGAAGGTGTTGAACTTACTGGAGGACATCAGAAAGTCTTCACCACTGCCCAGCTTCATGGACGTCAGAAGCATGCGGTACTGGTTGCCGGTAACCGTCGGTGCTGTTTCTGGTAGCTTGACCAGCAGGGTTTTGCTGGTCTCCGCGTTGTACTGGTCGCCCTCGGCCTCGGCAAACGCCATGAAGTTAAACGTGTCGTTGATGAAGCCGTCCGCGGGCTCGCCGCCGGCTGAGGCTATGTCGCCGTTTGTGGCGATCACCATGGGCTGGTCAGCCTCCGGAGATTCAGACAGAACGCTGTAGGTGGGGCCGGAGGACTCCAGGCCAATCTGGTGACCGCTGACCTGGCCGTAGTCGTAAGTGCCATCGCCGTTGAAACTGAGAATGTTGGTTTCCGTTGCCAGTTCAGTGACTCCCCCGGCTATCCAGGATTCAATATATACCCGCCCAAAGGTTCCGGTCAGATCCGAGTTCTGGAAGGCCTCGGGTTGACGGCTGAACACCTCAAGTGAACGAAATACTTCGTCACCCGTTTTCTGTTGGGGGTCGACGGCATCTTTTTCGCCATCACTGTTTGTGTCGACAGTTGCATAGCGCACAGCTGCTTCATTGGATAGGACGAAGAAGAGGCCGGTATCTGTTACTTGCTGCAAGTTGTAGGTATGGGCGGGATAGCGCCAACCATGGTCACCACTGATTTCCTCCTCGAATTCGCCGGAGATCGACAGGATGCCGTTGTCAGTGAGGGTTGCTGGAAAACCTTCGTCAATGTCTTCCGAGCCAACTTCGTAATAGACGCTGCTCTGGTTCAGTGCCGAGCCGGTCAGGCTACCATAGGCGCTATCTTCCGCGATATGGGTCACCGAGATGTTGCCATTTCCGTTGTTGGCGAAGCTGAAAGTACTGGCCCACAGATCGTTGGCATAAGTGCCAATGTCGTTGCTTTCGCTGTCGTGTAGAGCAAAGGAGAAGGCAGCGCTGCGATAGTTGCCGGTGATGCCAGAGCCATCGCCTTTGTCGGATTTGGCAACTGCCACTTCGTTCTCGACGAAATCACCAATAGCGTTTTCCAGTGTAGCAAAGGCCTGCTCAAGGTTTGCCGAGCCAGACAGTGAGAGGTCAAATTCTTCGACGCTGCTTTCAAGTTTTACAACGTCGGTCACCACTAACTGGTCGAGTTCGGCGCCCTGGCTGATGAATTTTCGGAGTACGAACTCGGAAACCGGCGAGATATCAACGTCTTGGTCCACCACTTGTGCTCGAAGGGCGGTGTCGTTCTGCCCAGTGATCCGAACAATCAGGTTTCCGGCCAGGTTGACGTTCTGAGGTAACGTAAGTTCGTAGTCGCCGGTGATTGAGGTCACGGACGTTGCCAGCACCTCGCCAACCTGCTTTCCTTCGTTATCTACACGGATCAGTTCAACCGTCGCACCTTCAATCGGGTCCAGGCCTGTGACGGCGGCTGCGACCGGTGAAATAAAGAAATTCAGGGCGAATTCGATGGCGCTGGGTGGGATCTCGAATGCAACTGTTGCAGCGGGCGCCGAGGCAGTACCAGAAATTGAAACGTCGGAAGTGTTGCTGCTCTCTGATGCATCGCTGTTACTCGATGACCCGCCGCAACCGGCGAGCAGGAGTGAGGAGGAAAGAGCGCTTGCAAATGCAATGTGGTTTATTTTTTTCACTGAAGACTCCTAAACAAACAGTCAGTTTGGTGAGGCTTGAGACTAGCATCGGGCTTGTCAGGAAAACGCCCTCATATGGGGGTAATTCGGAGTTCGAAGGTAGTGCAGGGTTACGAAGGTGCGGGGAGGGGGTAATGGTTTATATCCAAGGCGCCGGCACGGCGACGCCTTGGTTCGGTGACAGAAAGGTGTTAGCCGTTACCCTTCTTCATCTCTTCATACTCATCCTCAAAGAAGAACTTCTCCTCTCCAAGGGCCGGTTCCAGCTCATGCAGCCACGTGGCTGTTTCGCTGTACTTGGCAAAGAACGGGCGCTGTACCCAATCCGGGTTGCGGGCCTGGATGAACCGGAGCACGAACACTTTTTCGCCGTTGATCTCGGTGATGCCCTGTACCTCAACCTTGCCGGGGCCAGCGCTCATTGACGGGCCGCGGGCGGTGCGAGCCAGGCCTGAAACCTGCTTGATGGCTTCGCGATAGATGTTAAAGGCTTCTACCAAAGGCACTTCGAAGTAGTTCTTGGCGCCGGTGTCCCGCTCCACAAACATGTAGTAGGGGATGATGCCCAGCTGTACTTCCTTATCCCAGAGCTTCGCCCAGTCGTCCGCGTTATCGTTTACGTGTTTGATCAACGGACCCTGGGCGCGGATTTCGGCACCGGTGGCGCGCAGGCGGCGGATGGCTTCTTCCGCGATATCGGTGGTGATTTCCTGCCAGTGGTTGTAGTGCGCCATGATGGCCACGTGCTTACCGGCGTCCACAAGGCGGGCAAACAGATCAATCAGTTCGTCCGCATCCTTGTCGGTCACAAAACGGTATGGCCAGAAGGTCAGCGCCTTGGTGCCGATGCGGATGGTCTGGATGTGATCAAACTCCGGCTGCAGAAGCGGCTCCAGGTACTGGACCAGATTTTTGGTTTTCATCACCATGGGGTCGCCACCGGTGACCAGCAGATCACTGACTTCGGTATGCTCTTGCAAGTAGCCGTGAAGCTTTTCTGCTTCGGTGCTGGCCATCTTCAGGTCCTTGTCGCCCACGAACTGAGCCCAGCGGAAGCAGAAGGTGCAATAGGAGTGGCAGGTCTGGCCCTGGGCCGGGAAGAACAGAACGGTTTCACGATATTTGTGCTGAACGCCGTCCAGGACTTCGCCGTTCAGTTCCGGCATGTTCATTTCCATCTGGCCGGCCGGGTGCGGGTTCAGCTCGTCGCGAATTTCTTTCGCCACGGCCTGTATTTCTTTCTTTTCCGCGCCCTCACGATGCATCTTTGCCATGCGCTCGTAATGCTCGTCCTTCAGCATGCCCTTCTGGGGAAACACCAACTGGTAAAGTGGGTCATTCGGCACTTTGTTCCAGTCGATCAGCTCATTGATCACGTATTCGTTAACGCGGAAGGGCAGCACGCTGGCCACCACCTTCATTTCAAACAGGGTCTCTTCAGGGAGATTCTGGATTACGTCAATTTTATCGAGCTGGCGGTCTGTGTAGACCTTGAAACGCCGCTCTTCGAACTCGGCGGTTGGAATCCGGTTCGGGAACGTGACGATGGAGTTCATAGATCGCCCTCTTTGGTTGTGAGCCATAGTCTGGAGGGGTGGGCGTTGCCACCGCTCCGCTGGTCAAAAAACGGGCAGGCGAGTATACATAAATCTGAAAGTATTTTCAGGTCTAATCAAATTGGTAGGAATCCTACGACCTTGGTCTGAATGTGCTTGTTTGAGAGAGAAAAAGGCGCCATTCTTACGTAAGTAACCGAAATAGTCCGACAGGCTATGGTGAATTTTCCTCAAAAATTGAACTTTCATGCCGAAATGTAGTAAAAATACTACCTAATCGTCGGTGTGGTTGTGCCGGTATGTGAATGCTACCTGATTCGCCTGGCCAAAAGCCGAGTGACGCAAGGGCGCTTCAGGCAGTAAAACTGGCGATCGTGTTCTATGCTTGTTCAAGGTAACGAACAGGCGGATATCCATAATAAAACGCTCTGCATTTCATCGCAGCTTATCGATATTGCAAGGCGCTCAGCTGCTGATCGTGGCGTGCGCTGCACTTTTTAATGCCAAGGGGAGGTTTGATGTACCAGGACGATGATCCCATAGAGACCAGTGAATGGCTGGATGCGCTGGAGTCTCTGATCGAACAGGAGGGCGTTGATCGCGCCAAGTACATACTCGAAAGGCTCTCCGAACGAGCCAGCCGCGACGGCACTGAGTTGCCCTATTCCATCACCACGCCCTTCCGCAACACGATTCCTGTCACCCAGGAATCCAGAATGCCGGGTGATCTGTTCATGGAGCGGCGTATTCGCTCGCTGATCCGCTGGAACGCCATGGCCATGGTGCTGCGGGCCAATCAGCGCCCGGGTGATCTGGGCGGGCACGTGTCATCCTTCTCCTCGGCGGCCACATTGTATGATGTTGGCTTCAACTACTTCTTCCACGGCGGTGACGAGAAGCGTGAATCGGATCTGGTGTATTTCCAGGGCCACTCCTCTCCCGGCATTTATGCCCGTTCCTACCTGGAAGGGCGTTTTGACGAAGATCAGTTGGACAAGTACCGGGAAGAGGTTGACGGCGACGGCCTGTCATCCTACCCGCACCCCTGGCTGATGCCGGATTACTGGCAGTTCCCAACGGTGTCCATGGGCCTCGGGCCGATCCAGGCCATCTATCAGGCCCACGTGATGAAGTACCTGCACAGCCGCGAGCTGATCGACATGGGGGACCGCAAGGTCTGGTGCTTTGTCGGTGATGGCGAGTGCGACGAGCCTGAAACCCTGGGTTCCATCTCTGTGGCTGGCCGCGAAAACCTCAGCAACCTGATTTTCGTGGTTAACTGTAACCTGCAGCGTCTCGACGGCCCTGTGCGTGGTAACGGCAAGATTATCCAGGAACTGGAAGGCGTGTTCCGGGGAGCCGGTTGGAACGTACTGAAAGTGGTCTGGGGCCGCATGTGGGATCCCCTGTTTGAGAAAGATCAGGACGGCCTGATGCAGCGTGTCATGGACGAAGCCGTTGACGGCGACCTGCAGAACTTCAAGAGCAACGGCCCGGCTTATACCCGTAAGCACTTCTTCGGCAAATACCCGGAGTTGTCCAAGATGGTGGAAAATCTCACCGACGAGGACATCAACAAGCTTAATCGCGGTGGCCACGATCCCTACAAGGTCTATGCAGCCTATCATCACGCCATTCACAACAATGGCGGGCGGCCAACGGTGATTCTGGCCCATACCATTAAAGGTTATGGCTTCGGTTCGGCCGGCGAAGCGCAAAACACGGCACACTCGCTCAAGAAGCTTGATATCGAGCAACTGAAGGCCTTCCGTGATCGCTTTGCGGTGCCGCTGAAGGACGAAGAGCTCAAGGACGTGCCCTACTACCGTCCTGCGCCGGACAGTCCGGAAATTGTCTACATGAACAAGCGCCGCCAGGAATTGGGTGGTTTCTATCCCAAGCGTCGCAAGGACTGTCAGCCGTTGCAGACGCCGCCACTGGATACCTTCAAGAACCTGCTGGAAGGCTCCAACGGTCGTGAGATCTCCACCACCATGGCGTTCGTGCGATTGCTGACGGCTCTGACCAAGGACAAGCGCATCGGTAAGAGAATTGTTCCGATCGTACCGGACGAGGCGCGTACCTTCGGGATGGAGGGCATGTTCCGCCAGATGGGCATCTACACCTCTGAAGGCCAGAAGTACGTGCCGGAAGACCGTGACCAGATCATGTACTACAAGGAAGACAAGAAAGGTCAGGTGCTTGAGGAGGGGATCAACGAAGATGGTTCCATGGCGGCCTGGATGGCAGCAGCGACTTCCTACAGCACCAACAACTTCCCGTTGATACCGTTCTACATTTTCTACTCCATGTTTGGCTTCCAGCGTGTGGGCGACCTGGCCTGGGCGTCGGGTGACATTCAGGCTCGCGGTTTCCTGGTGGGTGGTACCGCCGGGCGAACAACGCTGAACGGTGAAGGCCTGCAGCACCAGGACGGCCACAGCCACATCCTGGCTCAGACCATTCCCAGCTGTAAGGCCTATGACCCGGCTTACGGCTATGAGATGGCCGTGGTGGTTCAGCATGGCATCAAGGAAATGTTTGAAGATAATCAGAACGTCTTCTACTACCTGACCATCGAAAATGAAAACTACGAGCAGCCCGCCATGCCTGAAGGCAAGGACCGCAAGAAAGTGGAAGACGGCATCATCAAGGGCATGTACCTGCTGGATTCCGTTGAAACCAAGGGCCGTAAGAAAACGCCACGAGTTCAGATGATGGGCTCCGGTGCCATCCTTAATGAGGTGCGCGCGGCGGCGGAACTGCTGAAAGAAGACTTTGGTGTTGCCTCTGATATCTGGAGTGTGACCAGCTTCAACGAACTGGCCCGTGACGGCCTGCACATTGAGCGCTGGAATCGCCTGCACCCCGATGACACGCCCAAGAAATCGTACATCACACAATGCCTGGAGAAACAACAGGGACCGGTGGTGTCGTCCACGGACTACATCAAGTTGCTGTCCGAGCAGGTGCGTGCCTACATTCCGAAAACCTACCTGACCCTGGGCACCGACGGCTTCGGCCGCAGTGATACCCGCGAGAAATTGCGGAGTCACTTTGAGGTGGATCGTTACTACGTGGCAGTGACCGCGCTGGCAGCCCTGGCACGGGACGGTGAAATCAAGAATGACGTGGTTCTCGACGCTATGCGCAAGTACGGAATCGATCGCAACAAAACGAACCCGGTGCTGAGCTAAGGAGACCGCCATGAGTGAACAGGAAATCAAGGTTCCGGATCTCGGCGGTGCAGACGAGGTCGAGGTTATCGAAGTGCTCGTCAGTAAGGGCGATTCGGTTGAAGAGGAAGATCCGATACTGACGGTGGAGTCCGATAAGGCATCGGTAGAACTGCCGTCACCGGGTGCCGGAAAAATTACCAAGATCACCGTCAAAGTGGGTGACAAGGTCAAGGAAGGCGATGTTGTCGGCATGATGGAAGCCAGCAGCGACGATGGTGGCTCGGATGACGGCAAGGATTCTGGCGAAGACGCCAAGTCCGATGAGAAAGGCGAGGCGGAAGCCAAGTCGGACGATAAGGAAGCCGAGTCTGAAGAGAAGAAGCCGGCACCGAAGAAATCCGGTGGTTCCCGTAAGGAAACCGTGAAGGTGCCCGCATTGGACGGCTTCGACAATGTGCCCGTGATCGAGATCAACGTCAGCGAAGGTGATGAGGTTGAGGCGGACGATGCACTGGTCACCGTGGAGTCCGACAAGGCCACCATGGAGATTCCGTCTCCCTATGCCGGCAAGATCGGCAAGGTTCTGGTGTCCGAAGGCGACAAGATCTCCGAAGGTCTCGATCTGGTTGAAATGACCATTGTGGAAGAGGGTGGTGACGAAGGCGAGGAGGACTCATCGTCCGAGGCGTCTGAGTCCTCCGGCAAGGAAAAGCAGGAAGGTCAGCCTGAATCGAAAAGCAAGCCTTCCGAACCGAAGCCGGAACAGTCCTCGGCAACCTACGAACCACCGGCACCGGGTGCCAAGGTTCACGCGGGCCCGGCGGTGCGCAAGCTGGCCCGTGAATTCGGCGCGGATCTGACTCGCATCAAGGGTTCCGGCCCGAAGGGTCGCATTCTGAAGGACGATGTTCAGGCCTACGTGAAAAGCCAGCTGCAGCAGACGCAGCAGGGTAGCACGGTGGCTGGCGGTGGTGGTGCCGGTATTCCTGGCGTAAAACTGCCTGACTTCAGTCAGTTTGGTGAGATTGAGCGTGAATCCATGTCACGCATGATGTTCGCCACGGCGAATAATATGCAGCGCAGTTGGCTGAACGTGCCCCACGTCACCCAGTTCGAGGACGCGGACATCACCGACATGGAAGACTTCCGCAAGGCTCAGAAGGCGGCCGGCGAGAAGAAAGGTGTGAAGATGACACCGCTTCCGTTCCTGCTGAAGGCCTGCGCCACGGCGCTGGCGGAGTTGCCTCAGTTCAATGTGTCGCTGGATATGGACCGCAAGGAAGTGATCCGCAAGCAGTACATCCACATTGGGATCGCGGTGGATACGCCTCACGGGCTGATGGTGCCGGTGATCAAGGATGTGGACAAGAAGGGGCTCTGGGAGCTCGCGGCGGAAAGCGCGGACCTGGCGCAGAAGGCGAGGGACAAGCAGCTTAAGCCGGCGGAGATGCAGGGTGCCTGCTTTACCATCACCAGCCTGGGTGGTATCGGTGGCACGGCGTTCACGCCGATCGTGAATACGCCGGAGGTGGCGATTCTTGGTGTCTCAAAAGCGGCTATGAAGCCGGTCTGGGATGGCAAGGATTTCCAGCCACGGCTGATGCTGCCGTTGTCGTTGTCCTACGACCACCGGGCTGTAAATGGGGCAGATGCGGCCCGGTTTACGTCCGTGTTGAGTCAGTTGTTGGGAGACATTCGCTCTCTTCTTCTTTGACTTCTAGTGATTGATCGCTCTGTAGCTTTCTAGCTATGGGGCGATCGCGAGGCCGGTAAGGCTATTCAGAACACGCCGCGAGTACGTCCCTGTAGGCTCGGTCGGGCCATCCATGGCCCTCCACGGTTCTGAATAGCCTTACCGGCCTCGCTTGTTTTTGCCTCTTTGATATCGCCTTTTGTTTATCGTTTCTTCTGCCGACTTGTTAATGACGGGATCTTTCTCGGCATTCCGGCCAATGCAGCCATTCTGTTTACTCGCCATGATCGGATCTCGTCCTTGGAAAATTCCAGGCATCCTACGGAGACCGATCAATGAATCCTGCCGAACTGCTTTCCCAGCCGCTGGCCCTGCAAAACGGGGCGGTGATACCCAACCGATTTGCCAAATCGGCCATGAGCGAAACCCTTGGAACCATGGATAACCGTGTGACGCGGGATCTGCCACGGCTTTATGGCACTTGGGCGGATGGCGGGATCGGGTTGTCGATCACCGGGAATGTGATGATTGATCGGCGACATATTGGTGAGCCAGGGAATGTGGTGCTGGAGGATGAGCGGGATCTGGACCTGTTGCGGGAATGGGCAAGGGCTGGCTCACGCAATGGGTGCCAGTTGTGGATGCAGCTCAATCATCCTGGTAAGCAGAGCCCGAAAATGTTGAACAAGGCGCCGGTGTCGCCCAGTGCGGTTCCGTTCCGCAAGGAGTTACAGGCCATGTTTGCGACGCCTCGGGCGCTGAAAGTGTCGGAGATTGAAGACATTATCCAGCGGTTCGCCCGCAGTGCAGCAATCGCAGAAAAGGCGGGCTTTTCCGGGGTGCAGATTCACGGCGCGCATGGATATCTGGTGAGTCAGTTTCTGTCGCCCCACCATAATGTTCGGGAGGACGAGTGGGGCGGTAGTCCCGAGAACCGGATGCGGTTTGTGGTGGAAGTGTACAAAGCCATCCGTGCAGCGACCGGCGAGCAGTTCAGTGTAGGCATCAAGCTGAATTCGGCGGATTTTCAACGGGGCGGTTTTACCGAGGAAGAGTCGTTGGGCGTTATCGAGACCCTGGCGAACCTCGGCATTGATCTGGTGGAGATTTCCGGTGGCAACTACGAAAACCCGGCGATGGCGAAAGGCGCCAAGGGTGCGAATGGCGCGAAGGCCAGCACCGTCGCCCGGGAGGCGTATTTCCTGGAATTTGCGGAGAAGGTGCGCATGCGGGTGGACGTGCCGTTGATGGTAACCGGTGGTTTCCGCACCGAGTCAGGCATGGCGGAAGCTGTGGCATCGCGGGCTACCGATCTGGTTGGCCTGGCGCGACCACTGGCGGTGGAGCCGGAGTTTCCGAAACGCATTATGGCAGGGCAGGCATTTACCAGTTCCGTGAAGCCCATTCGCACCGGCATTCGCGTGATTGACGAGATGGCGCTGATGGAAGTGAGCTGGTACACCCGGCAACTCGGTCGCATGGGCAAGGGTAAGGTACCAAAGAAGCACGACCGGGGTGTGCTGTCTTTGATGGAGGTGCTGGCGGTGATGGCGTCGCGGGGCGTACGTACCCGGCTACGGGCCGGCGAGTGATGTTTGGAAGGTTTCCAGCTTGTGGTTGAAAATCGCGCGCTGAGCTTCGGCCTCTGCGACATCCGCAAGGTAAAAACGGATTTTTGCCCCTGGCCCACGTTGCGCCAGTCGGCCAGCATCCAGGGTGCTCAGGCAGCCTATTTTCGGATAGCCGCCGATGGTTTGCCGGTCTTTCATCAGAACGATCGGCTGGCCGTCACTGGGCACCTGAATAGCGCCATAGGCAATGCCTTCCGAGATGATGCCGTCCAGCTCAGAGGCGATAGGTTCGCCCGTTAACCGGTAGCCCATTCGATCGATTCTCTGGCTGACCTCGTAAGAGCCCGTGAAGAACTTCATACGCTCACCAGGAGAAAAGTGCGCGTATTGGTAGCTGGGAATCACACCGACTTGAAGGTCCTGGTTATAGTCCGGGATTTCACCGGCTGGCAGACTTGTCATGGTCTTCTGGTGACAGCGGTCAAAACCGATGCAGTCGTCTTTGGCCAGCTTCTGTCCGCGTCCATCCAGCCCCCCAAGGCCTTCGCGCACGACGGTGGCGCAGCTGCCGAGTTTGATGGCGGGCTTAAAGCCCCCGGCGACGGCCAGGTAGGCCCTTAGTCCGGCCACCGGCATGCCGAATTCGATTCGGTCTCCCCGCTGGATGTGATAGGTCTGCCAGGGCGCTGCCTCCTTTCCATTGATCCGTGCTCCGAGGTCCGCACCCGTGAGCGCGATGCAGGTATCCTCATGGGCCAGCAGGCCCAGTTTCCCAATATTGATCTCAATCTGCGCCGCCTCTGGTGGATTATCGAGCAGGCGATTGGCCCAACGAAAGGCATGCTCGTCCATGGGGCCGCCGGTGGTCACGCCAATGTGCTGATAGCCGTACCGGCCGGGATCCTGCAGTAAGGCCAGCATGCCGCCATCCAGAACTTCAAAACTCATCGAGGCTTCCTCCCAGGTCCAGATATTCCTGGCGGTCAATCGACCGGAACCGAACTTTGTCACCTACTGCTACCAATGCCAGGGAATCACTGTCCCAATCGATCATTTTTTGAGGTGTGCGACCGACTATCTGCCACCCGCCCGGCGTGGCGCTGGGATAGATCGCGGTCTGCGAGCCTGCAATACCAACGCTTCCAGTGGGCACTTTCTGTCGGGGCGTGGCTTTTCGGGGCAGGGCTATTCGTTGGTCGGTAATGCCGAGGTAGGCGAACCCAGGGCTGAATCCAATGGCGTAAACGCGGTAGGTCTGCTCACTATGGATGCGCACCACTTTGTCCCGGCTCAGGCCTGAATAGTCACAGACCTCGTCCAGGTCCAGGCCTACTTCGGCGCCGTAGTAGACCGGCAACTCAATAGTGCTGGAAGCGTTTTCATCCGGCGCCTCTTGTTCGCCTTGGCTCAATGCCTTGCGTAGGCGGGACGCGATACCGAAGCGGTCGGTCCTGTCGGCGTCATAGCAAACCAGCACGGAGGTATACGAAGGCACCAGGTCAATCACCAGATCCGACAGGTTCCGGCGAATGGCCTCCGTGGCGCGCTTGACCTGGCCAGCGATGTCATCGTCGATACGGTCACCAAAGTAGACGATGCACGTACTTTCGTTGACGGCTTCAATGATCATAGTGACTCGACTACCTGCCGCATGTGCCTGGCCGCCTCCACAGCATGCTGGCTGTCGCCATGAATGCAGAGGGTATCGGCCTTTATCGGGATACGTTTGCCGGAGATCGACGTGACGCTGCCTTCGGTGATGATCTGTGTTACCTGCTTCTCTATGGCTTCTGGTGTGTCGTGAACCGCGTTCTTCACAGAGCGCTTAACGAGCCGGCCTTCGTCGCTGTAGGCGCGGTCTGAAAACGCCTCGAACCACACGTCGATGCCAACGTCGGCGGCCAGCGCCAGAACCTCGTCAGCATCGGGTGTTGCCATGACCACCAGGGGGCAGTGGGGCGTGTAGTTGCGTACAGCAGCCATCACCGTTGCCAGAGTTGCACGGTCAACCGCCATTTTGTTGTAGAGCGCGCCGTGGGGTTTAACGTATTCGATGGCCGTACCGTGGGTGCGGCAGATGCCGTCCAGCGCAGCGATCTGATACACCAACAGGGCCTGGAGTTCCTCTGGCGCAAACTCCATGTCACGCCGACCAAAGCCGAGCAGGTCCGGATAACCCGGGTGTGCGCCGATGGCGACCTTCTCGGCCATCGCGGTTCTGACGGTGCGGTCCATGGTCAGCGGGTCTGAGGCATGAAAACCGCAGGCAATATTGGCCATATCAATGTAGGGCATGACCTCGGCATCCATGCCTTTGGTCCAGCTACCGAAGCTCTCGCCCATATCGCAGTTGAGTTTCATTGGTTGTCTCCAGAAACAGGTAAGTGTGCGCTAGCCTCGGCTCATGGTCTGAGGGAGGTAGGTGACAATTTCCGGGAACCAGCCGATCAGAAACAGCGCCGCCATGATCAGCAGGAAAAAGGGTAGGGCTGCCCTGGCAACGTAGAGGATGTCTTTCCCGGTCAATGCCTGGATCACGAACAGGTTGAAGCCTACTGGTGGTGTGATCTGTGCCATCTCAACCACCAGAACAATAAAGATGCCAAACCAGAGCATGTCGATGCCGGCCTGCTGGACCATGGGCATCACTACGGCGACGGTAAGAACGACCACGGAAATGCCATCGAGGAAGCAGCCCAGGATTACGAACAGGGCGGTCAGGCAGACAAGCAGTTCGAAAGAAGAGAGCGACATGCTGCCGATCCATTCCGCCAACTCTCTTGGAATACCGAGAAAGCCCATGGACAAAGTGAGAAAGTGCGCGCCCACCAGAATCAGGCCAATCATGCAGGAACTCTTGACCGCGCCCAGCAGGCTTGCCTTGAAACTGTCGGCGTTCAGGGAGCCGGTGACGGCCGCCAGCAAAAGGGCGCCAAAAACGCCAAGGGCGGCTGCTTCGGTGGGTGTGGTAAAGCCGGCATAAATCGAACCAAGCACAAATACAATCAGACCGACAATCGGGAGCAGCATTCGCAGCGCCTTGATCTTGGCTGAGAACGAGATGTGCTCTTTCTTATGTTTGGGCATCTCATTCTTGTTCAATGCCGCCCATACCATGGTGTAACCCATAAACATGACCACCAGCATCAGGCCCGGCAGGGCGCCGGCAATAAACAGGCGGCCGATGGAAACTTCCGCCGCTACGCCGTAAACGATCAGAATGATAGATGGTGGTATCAACAGCCCCAGCGTGCCGGAGCCGGCAAGGGTGCCGACAGCCATGCGGTCGCTGTAACCCTGGGCCTTGAGCTCGGGGAGGGTCATGCGTCCAATGGTGGCCGCCGTGGCGGCTGACGATCCCGACACCGCGGCGAATATACCGCAGCTGAGAATGTTTACGTGCAGCAGTTTGCCCGGTAAACCACCCATCCAGGGTGACAGTCCCTTGAAGAGGTCCTCGGACAAGCGAGTACGGAACAGAACCTCGCCCATCCAGATGAACATGGGCAGTGCGGTCAGCGACCAGCCGGTGCTCGCACCCCAACTGGAGGTTGCGAACAGAAGGCCGATCTGGTCGTTGCCGGACAACAAAAGCCCGAGGACGCCAATGCCAACCAGTGTCAGTGACACCCAAACGCCAAGTGCGAGCATCAATATCATGGAGGCGGCGAGGGCGATGGAAAGCAGCGTGGTATCCATCAGATTTCCTCCAGATTGACGTCACTTTCGTGTTGTTGGTAAGAAGGCACACGTTTTCGCAGCACCGCGACCAGGTCATCCAGGATCGCGATAGTAAGCGCTAACGTGCCCAGCCCTACCGGGATCTGAGGAATCCAGAGCGGAATGGGAATGTAGCCGTGGGAGACTTCCTCAAAAACGTAGGACTCCCACACCATGTGCCAGCAGTAGAATGTCATGAAGCACGAAAGGCCGAGGCCAAGGATGAGTACCGCCAGTTCCTGAACGAACCGCGCCCGGGCCGACCACTTCTGGATAACCAGGGTCACCCTGATATGGCCACCTTCATGGAAGGTGTAGGCCAGCCCGAAAAACGTAGACGCAGCGAGCGCATACCCGGACACGTTTTCAGCAGAAGGGATGATGAAGCCGAACAGGCGGCCGACAATCTGCACCAGAATCACGACCATGATCAGTGCAATGCAAAAACCCGCTGCGTAACCAGATGCCAGGTAAAACTTGTCTCGAAGGGTACTCATGGCAGATGCCTCCCAAGGCGGCTTTCCCGCTGGAATACCAGGGGAAAGCGTCTTGTGAATGGACCGTTAACGGTAGTTCTGCAGAATGGCGCCGACTTCCTTCGGAGCTTCCTCTTCCCATTCCTTAATCATGATGTCGCCGATCTTCTGGAATTCCTGCATCAGCTGTTCGGATGGCTCGGATACTTCAATACCGTTCTCTGCCAGCGTCGCCGTGTCTTCGGCGGCGGTTACACGAACGCCTTCCCAGCCTTTCTTTTCTGCGGCTGCGGCAGCATCAAGAATGACCTGCTGTTGTTCATCGCTCAGGCGGCGAAAGGCGCGCTTGTTGACGACGACAACATTCTTGGGAATCCAGGCTTTGATGTCAGTGTAGTGAGAGAGGTAATCCCAGGCCTGGCCGTTGGCGCCGGTGGACGGAGAGGTAATCATCGCGTCAATGATGCCAGTGCTGAATGCCTGGGGGATCTCAGGTACCTGAACGGTGGTTGGGGTGGTGTTCATGAGATCAGCCAGCCGTGAGGTGGACGGGCTGTAAGCGCGCATCTTAAGACCTTCCAGGTCGCTCATGGTGTTAACCGGGGCCTTTGTATAGAGGCTCTGGGCGGGCCATGGCACCGTGTAAAGCAGCTTCATGCCCTCTTTGTCGAGTTGTTTTTCCACCTCGGGTTTCGCTGCTTCCCAGAGCCGTTTTGCATCCTCAAAGCTGGTTGCCAGAAACGGAATGTTGTCGTGTTTGAACACCGGGTGGGTGTTGCCCATGATGCCGATGAAGATCTCCCCCAGCTGAACCTGCCCTGTGCGGACGGCTCTCGGGATTTCCGGGTGTTTGACCAGTGAGGCGCCGGAGTGGACGGTGATCGCGATGTCGCCGTCGGTGCCTGCCTTGATGTCTTCAGCAAACCCGTAGGCGATTTTGGTGGGCAGGTTCGCATCGCCGTAGGGCGTTGGCATATGCCATTGGGCTGCGTTGACTGCGGTGGCGAAGAAAACGCCGGCCATCAGGGTGGCTGTCGCAAGTTGTTTGAACATATCGATTCTCCCGTTCTTTTGTTGTTGTTGCTGTGGTCATCAATTGGCAGTTGCTACAGCACCGCCAGTTCTTCGTTGAGCCGCTCGGTGAGCAGCATTTTTCCCGGTACGTGAGTGATCGCGATCGGGGGGCGTGCGTTTTCCAGGGCAACCTGCGGCGTCACGCCACAGGCCCAGAAGACAGGTATTTCGTCACGGCCGATGGTGACGGCGTCGCCAAAATCCGGAGTGTGAATATCGTTGATTCCGATCAAAGCCGGGTCTCCGATGTGCACCGGTGCTCCGTGCGCTTTGGGTAGCCGGGTGGTGATCTGAATCGCCCTTATGGCATCGGCAGCTTTGAACGGCCGCATGGATACCACCATGTCGCCGTGGAACCGGCCGGCCGATTGGGTGGCAATGTTCGAGCGATACATGGATACGTTCTGTCCCTGCTCGACATTCCTGATGGACAGGCCGGCACGGACCAGCGCATCTTCGAACGAGAAGGAGCAGCCGAGTACAAACGTCACAAAATCGTTGCGCCACACATCACGAATATCAGTGGCGGTCTCAGCCCGTTCTCCGTTGCGGAAGATCTGGTACTCGGGAATGTCGGTTCGGATGTCGAGATCCCGTCCAAGGCCCGGCAGCATAGGATCTCCGGTCTGGGAAACACCAATGAGGGGGCAGGCGACAGGGTTATTCTGGCAAAACAGAAGAAAATCGTTTGCCCAGTCGGCCGGAAGGATGACGACATTGCCCTGAACCAGGCTTTGTGCCTTGCCGCTGGTGGTTCCGGTATGGAGACCGGAACGGATGTGTGCGCGCAGCTCAGCTACCTGGTCGAGCAGGCCTGTTTTGAAGTCTGAATAATCGCCGGTCTGCATCTCGGCTACCCCTGATTGAATTTGTTATGTGGTTATAGATCAGGTTATTCCTATTGGCGAAAAAGTCTAATTATGGTTTTTTACGTTTGGCGATAAGTTTTCGTGATGTCCGGCTCCACGTACTGTTTCGAAACCTTTACCGCCAGATTGGCGGCCAGTTCGGCGATCGGGTTAAATGGCACGCTGGGGTAGGAGGCTGTGAATGCCAACTGTGATGGTGTCCAGGCGGCCTCCAGAGTGATCAGGCGCCCGCTTTTCAGGCCGTCAGATATCACGCTCAGCGGTAGTGCCGACACGCCAATGCCATCGAGGGTCAGACGTCGACACGCAGCCAGTGAACTGGACGAATAGAAGCGTGCGGGCAGCTCGTCCAGTTCACTGAATTTCTGACTGATTTCGGCGAACGGCTTGGTATTTCTGGCGTAGGTAATAATGGGCCATTGCGCCAGCTCCTCCAGTTCCAGTTTTCGGTCTGGCAGCTTTAGTGAGGGACTTGCGACCCAGATCAGGGGAAAGCTGCACAGGTCCAGGTTTTCAATTTTGGGTTCGGAAACCGGGCCCATCAGGAACGCGAGGTCAAAAGTCCGGTCCATCAGGCCGGTGCGGAGATTCCCTGTGACGTCGACGGTGATCTCCACGTCCAGATTCGGTGTGTTCTCGTTCAACTCGCGGAAGAAGTACGGCAGCCAGGAATGGACAATGGTTTCGGAAACGCCGAGTCTCAAGATGCCGGACAGCAACGCGACCCTGTCGGCTCGTTTACGGAG
This sequence comes from Marinobacter sp. G5_S1_61_S3, assembly GCF_054968585.1. Classification (NCBI taxonomy): domain Bacteria; kingdom Pseudomonadati; phylum Pseudomonadota; class Gammaproteobacteria; order Pseudomonadales; family Marinobacteraceae; genus Marinobacter; species Marinobacter sp. G5_S1_61_S3. Next base: position 222,489 of record NZ_JBQKUK010000006.1, read on the forward strand.
CTGCTGCGACATGGAGACGATTTTTTCGGCATAGGGCAGTAGCTCCTGCCCCCTGGTCGTCAGCATGGTGCGGCCGGAATCCCGCTCAAAGAGCTGAACGCCCAGTTCCTCCTCAAGCGCTGCGATCCGATTGGATATCGCGGGTTGCGTGGTGTTTTGCCGCTCTGCCGCCTTGCGAAAGCTCCCGAGGGTGGCTACCCAGATAAAAGTTTCCAGACGTTTAAAGTTCATGGGCGTTCTTTGTGTTGGATAGCGAAAGACCCTTTAACGTTAAGTGGGGCTGCTAGCTGAAGTTTAGTTCAGGATACAGGAGGCATAAAAAAACCCCGGCACGCGGCCGGGGTTTTCGTGTTGCTGACTTCTAATTCGATTAGAAGTTGTACTGTGCTGCGAACAGGATGCGGCTTGCGTCGCCGTCGTCGCCGCTAACGTTTTCACGCTTCAGGAACGCGTATTCAACGCCCATCATCACGTTTTCAACCGGAGTCCACTGGTAGTTAGCCATCACAGCTGAGTTGGTTTCGCTCTGATCAGCAACTGCAACGCCATCGTCTTCGGCATCGTCCCAATCAACTTCGACCAGACCGTAACCGACGTTAATGCTGCGTCCGCCGCCCAGATTAAAGCCGGCACCTACAGTACCACCGTAACCGGAAATGGTTTCTACATCACCGGAGGCAGGGTCAACATAGGCACTTGCGGCACCGAAGTTTTCACCTGAACGATACAGATAGCTGTTGGCGCCATCAGTGTAGCTCAGGGAGCCCTGAACAGTGATCATGTCGCTCAGAGCGATCTTGGCAGCGACAAAGGTAGCAAAGCCCATGGCGCTTTCATCTTCGGATCCGGTGTCATAGCCAACCTGGTGAGCCAGAACGGCGGCTGAATATGACAGGCCGCCAGCGGAGTCCTGCAGGCGAGCTGTGAGTGCCGGCAAGGAATCTTTCTGCGCAGCATTGGCCGGCGCTGTTACGAAAGAGCTTTGCGGATCTTCCAGAGAGAGGGAAAGTGGGCCTGTAGTGTAACGTGCTTGTGTAGTACGGGACTGATAGCCTGCAACGCCAGGAAGTGAGTCGAAGTCCAGAGTTGAGGTATTGCCGACAAAGCTGGTGAAGTTCGACCAGGTTTGACCCATCAGGACGCCATTGTATTCACCGTAGGCATGGCGCAGGCGCAGTGAGCCGCCGCCACCGCCGCGGAAGTCACCTTCGATGTTAATCTTAACGCCCTCAGGTGATACGGTTTTTACGCCAATCCGGCTCTGGAAAGCGTCAGCGCCAAAGTGGCCGTCTGCCGCATCGTCATTGTTCACAAGCCCGCTGTACGAACCTGAGCGTGTGCTTAGCGCCTGGTTGCTGTCGATGTCGTAGGAAGCATTCAGGCGAGCATAGCCATAGATGTCGGTCTGGTAACCACCTGTTTCAAAGCTGACCGCTTGTGCCTGCGCAGCTACCCCCAGAATTGCTACCGCAGCCGTTGAACGAATTGCCATTCTTAATTTGTTGCTTTGCATCTTTGTTGTCTCCACACATTATTTTTTTGTTGGACCCAATTCAAAGTAGTTACGAATTCGTGACATTTCAAATAAATTCTTGCATTAATTAGACGAAGGTCTATGCAACGAAATCGCCGGGTTAGGGGAACTTTTTGAGGATTGTGTTTATTTTCTTCTCCCAGTGGGCCAGAACATCGGTTGTTTCCAGCTATACGTACCTATCTCTATGACGAAAAATACCCGACACCTCGACGACGCCACCTTCGCTTTTCTGGACATTGAAACCACGGGTGGTAATTCATCCCACGACCGGATCACGGAGATTGGTATCCGTTTCTGGCGAGCAGGGGAGGTGGTTGGCGAGTGGCAGACCCTGATCAATCCGGAAACCCGGATTTCCCCCTTTATAGAGGGCCTTACCGGTATTTCCGATGCCATGGTGGCGGATGCGCCGGTGTTTGAAGACATTACCGGGACGTTAGACGAGCAGCTGAAAGGCACCATTTTCGTGGCCCATAATGCGCGGTTTGATTACGGATTTATCAGGGCCGAATTTCGGCGGCTGGGGCTGCTGTTTTCGGCGAAAGTACTCTGCACCGTTAAATTGTCTCGCAAGCTGTACCCCGGTTTTCGGCGTCACAACATGGATGCATTGATTGAGCGTCATAATCTGGAACAGGTGCAGCGACATCGCGCGTTGGGAGATGTCTCCGCGATGATGGCGTTCTTCGAGCACGCCTTGGCGGAAAAAGGGAGCGATGCCATGGAAGCGGCCATCCGCAATTTGCTCCAGAGGCCCAGCATTCCGTCCAACCTGCCCACCGATGTGCTTCAGGATCTTCCGCGTGGGCCGGGGGTGTATCGATTCTACGGCGAAAACGACGTTCTTCTGTACGTAGGTAAAAGTACTAACATTGCCCAGCGTGTGGCCTCTCACTTCTCTGGTGACCACAATTCCAGCCGCGGCATACGCATGTCTGAGAGCCTGCGGCGGGTGGACTGGACAGAAACCGCTGGCGAGCTGGGCGCGTTACTGCTTGAATTGAGGCAGATAAAGCAGTTGAAGCCACTGTTTAACCGGCGTTCCCGGGCAGCGAAGAATCTGGTGAGCATCGAGCTGACAGAGAATTCCTCCGGGTATCTGCAGGCGCGTCTGGTGTGGGAGATTGAACCACACCGGCTGGACAACTATTTTGGCTTGTTTCGCAGCAAGAAAGACGCCGAAAAGGCACTCAGTGGCATCGCCGCGAAAAACGACCTGTGCAACAAATTGCTGGGGTTGGAACCTGATGGCGATGGTCCCTGTTTTCAGCGCAGTCTTGGTAGTTGTAAGGGTGCCTGTGACGGCGGTGAGGACGTCGTCCGCTACAACCTGAGAACCCAGATTGCATTCCACGGGCTGCGCCTGAAAACCTGGCCCTGGAAAGGCCCGGTCGGGATCGTGGAGCACAATGCCAGATCCGGCAGGACCGATGTCCTGGTGGTTTACAACTGGATGCACGTGGCCACGCTGCAGGGAATGGATGAGATCGAGGGTCTTTCTTTGCGCGGCCAGGCGGTCAAATTCGACCTGGATTCCTACAAGCTGGTGGTCAAGGCCCTGATGGGGCAGGATGGTCGCTCGCTGAAAGTGATTGAGCTGGATGCGGTGGGCGCGCCGGATGTGCTCATGCCTTGAGTGGCGTATGATTAAATGTACCTTTTCACGTTTTGTTTGAGAGACACCGATGAACAGAGAACCTGTCAACCGTGAGTTGTTCGATGAGGTAATGGTCCCCAACTATGCCCCCGGATCTGTGATTCCCGTCAAGGGTGAAGGCTCCCACGTATGGGATCAGGGAGGTAAGGAGTACATCGACCTGGCGGGCGGCATTGCGGTGACCTGCCTCGGTCATAATCATCCCGGCCTTGTGGGTGCGCTGATGGAGCAGGCAGAGAAAATCTGGCACCTGTCCAATGTCATGACCAACGAGCCTGCCCTGCGGTTGGCCAAGACTCTGTGTGATCTGACCTTTGCCGAGCGAGTGTTCTTTGCCAATTCCGGTGGCGAGGCTAACGAAGCCGCGTTCAAGCTGGCCCGTCGCTATGCATGGGAACATTTCGGCGCGGAAAAGAACGAAATCATCTCATTCAAGAGCTCGTTCCACGGTCGCACCCTGTTTACGGTCAGCGTAGGTGGCCAGCCCAAGTACCTTGAAGGTTTTGAGCCTGCGCCTGGAGGTATTCATCACGCCGATTTCAACGATCTGGAGTCTGTTCGGAAACTGATCTCCAAGGACAAGACCTGTGCGGTGGTGGTAGAGCCTATTCAGGGCGAAGGTGGCGTCATGCCCGGCGATCCGGAATTCCTCAAGGGCCTGCGCCAGCTCTGTGACGAAAACGATGCCTTGTTGGTGTTCGACGAAGTCCAGTCCGGCGTTGGCCGCACCGGGCACCTCTATGCCTACCAGATGTATGGTGTAACGCCGGATATTCTGTCCACGGCCAAGGGGCTTGGCGGTGGCTTCCCGGTGGCGGCCATGCTGACCACGGAAAAAGTGGCGAAAAGCCTGGGTATCGGTACCCATGGCAGCACTTATGGCGGGAACGCCCTGGCCTGTGCGGTTGCCCAACGGGTGATTGATACGGTGAGCCAGCCGGATATCCTCAAGGGCGTTGCGGCGCGTTCGGAGCGCCTCCGGAAGGGGATGATGGACATTGGTGAGCGCTATGGCATCTTCAGTGAGGTTCGTGGCTCTGGCTTGCTGCTTGGCTGTGTACTGACGGAAGACTGGAAAGGCAAGGCGAAGGAGTTTCTCAATGCCGGCCTGAACGAAGGTGTGATGGTGTTGATTGCCGGCCCGAATGTCGTTCGGCTTGCGCCGTCACTGATCATTCCAGAGCCTGACATTGATGAAGCGCTGGCCCGGTTTGAGGCTGGTGTGAAAAAGGTTTGTGGTAAGTAGCAGACGTTAATCCGCGATAGTAACCACAAGCATGATGACAGGAGCCGCCTATGTGGCTGGTACGTCCGGCTCAGCCGGGTGACCTGAACGACATACTCGACATCGCCGGGGGCCAGGGCCCCCGGATGTCATCCACCCTGCCCAAAAAACAGGACGCGCTGTCCACCAAGATTGATCAATCCACTCGCTCCTTTGCCGGCACAAACAAACCTGACGAACCCAAGCGGTTCCTGTTCGTACTGGAAGACACCCGTACAGGTAAGGTGCAGGGCGTATCGGGTATCGATGCGCGGGCGGGCAATGGACAGCCGTTCTACAATTACCGACAGGACGCACTTATCCATGCCTCCCATGAGCTGGGCGTTTCGCGCCGGGTGGAGGTTTTGTACCCGTCCCATGCGCTGACGGACCACACGCTGTTGTGCTCCTTCGCGATCCGGCCGGAGCTACGTGGTACTGACGCCTTCGAGCTGCTGTCCCGCGCCAGGATGCTGTTTATCGCCAGCCATCGCTCGCTGTTCACGGATAAGGTGGTTGTGGAAATTCAGGGTGTGCAGACACAAGACGGCGAGGTGCCGTTCTGGGACAGTCTGGGGCGGCATTTCTTCAATATGGATTTTGAAACCGCCGATCAATACTCCGGGCTGTTGAGCAAAACCTTTATTGCAGAACTGATGCCACCCAACCCGATCTACGTCACGCTGCTGAGCCAAGCCGCTCAGGACGCGCTCGGGCAACCTCATTCACAAACCCAGGCGACGTATGAGTTGCTTCAGCGCGAAGGATTCCGGGCTGGGTGCTATCTCGATATTTTCGATGCCGGGCCGGTACTGGAAGCTCGCACCGATGCGCTCAAGTCTGTTGTGACCAGTCATCCGAAAACCCTCCATGCCGCCTCTACCGACGATGGCGAAACCTGCCTGATTTGCGGCGGTGACGGCGGGGATTTTCGCAGCACGCTGACGCCACTCGCCGAGAGCCTGCAGGACGAAGTGAAAGTGTCGCCGAAAACCTGGGAATACCTGGGCCTGAGCTCCGGTAACACGGTACGGGTGACACCATTATGAACAGGGCAATCAAAGACAGGAGGCCGGAATGCTGGTAATCCGACCCTTGCAGGAGAACGACCTCGACGCCCTGTACGCCATGGCTCAGGGCGCCGGAAAGGGGCTGACGACATTACCGGCGGACAGGGCACTGCTGGCAAGGAAGATCCAGCATGCGCAGGAAACCTTCAACCAGCGCTGCGCGCCAGAGGCTGGCTTGTACCTGTTTGCTCTCGAGGATACCGAGCTCAAACGGTGTGTGGGCATCAGTGGCATACAGGCGCGAGTGGGCCTGGACGAAGTGTTCTACAATTACCGACTGAGTGTGACGGTGAATGCTTCCCGCGAGCTGGACGTGCATGTACGCACCCCGACGCTGCACCTGTCCAATGACATGACCGGTACCACTGAGGTCTGCTCACTGCTGCTTTCGAGTTCCCATCGCGGCGGTGGCACCGGCCTGTTGTTGTCTCGTTGCCGGTTCATGTTCCTGGACGACTTCCGTTCGCATTTTTCCGAGAAAGTCTTCGCCGAGATGCGGGGAGTGTCCGACAGCAACGGCCAGAGCCCGCTGTGGGATGCCCTTGGCAGCAAGTTTTTTGACATGGAGTTTAGTGAGGCGGACATGTTGTCGGGCCTTGGCAATAAATCGTTCATTGCCGAACTGATGCCCAAATACCCCATCTACCTGCCGATGTTGCCGGACGCTGCGCGGGCCGTTATTGGTCGCGTGCATGAAAACACCGAGCCGGCGCTGAAAATGCTGCAGGCTGAAGGCTTTAACTTTAATGGCATGGTGGACATCTTCGACGGTGGCCCGGCGGTTGAGGCTTTTATTCACAGTATTCGTACCGTGCGCGAAGGTATAAACCGCCACGTAATGATCCGTAAGAAGCCGCTGGTGACGGATGTCCCGGCGGAGCAACAGGTAATGATATCCAACCGCTCGTTCCGGGACTTTCGGGTAACCACCATACCGGCCGAGTGTATAGGACTCGATACTGTCAGTATTCCGGCCGATGTGGCCGAGGCGCTGGAAGTAGAATCCGGAGACCTCGTGCGGCTGGCCCCTTTGAAAGATACCGGAAGGAGGTAATGACAATGGCAAACCTGACAGGTCAACTCTTTATTGATGGACTCTGGCTGGAAGGTCATGGTGACTTTTTCGAATCCCTCCAGCCGGTTACCGGCGCGACGGTCTGGGACGGCGTCAGCGCCAGTATCGAAGATGTGGACGCCGCCGTGCGTGAGGCCCGCTCAGCGTTTGTTCACTGGCGTAAGCGCCCGTTCAGTGAGCGCCAGGCCCTGGTGGAAAAATTCGGTACGTTATTGGAGGAACACAAGGAAGAACTTGCGCACCAGATCGGCTCGGAAACCGGAAAGCCTCTGTGGGAATCCCGTACCGAAGTGGCGGCGATGATAGGCAAGATCGGAATCTCCGTTGCCGCCTACCACAACCGCACCGGCCACTCCGAATCCGACGTTGCTGGCGGTCATGCTGTATTGCGGCATCGCCCCCATGGCGTGGTGGCTGTGTTCGGCCCCTATAATTTCCCCGGGCATCTGCCCAACGGGCATATCGTACCGGCGTTGCTGGCGGGCAACACTGTGGTGTTCAAACCCAGTGAACTGACCCCCGGTGTCGCCGAGCTGACCGTGAAGCTGTGGGAAAAAGCCGGCCTTCCTCCCGGAGTCATCAATCTTGTGCAGGGGGCGATGCCGACCGGTAAATCGCTGTCGTCACATCCGGGTGTTGATGGGCTGTTCTTCACCGGCAGTTCCACGGTAGGGCACTTGTTGCACAAGCAGTTTGGTGGCCAGCCCGAGAAAATTCTGGCGTTGGAGATGGGCGGCAACAATCCGCTGATCGTCCAGAACGTGCATGACCTGGATGGTGCGGTGCATCACGCCCTCCAGTCCGCGTTCTTGTCGGCGGGTCAGCGCTGCACCTGTGCACGCCGTTTACTGGTACCAAAGGGTACCAAGGGCGACCAGTTCCTGGACCGCTTTGTTGAAGTGGTCAGTCGAATCACCGTGGGCGAATTTGATGCGGATCCGCAACCGTTCATGGGGTCAGTAATTTCGACAGAAGCGGCCGACAAGTTGTTGGCGGCCCAGAACAGCCTGGTGACGAAGGGTGGGCAACTGCTACTGGAGATGCAGCGTCTGCGGGAAGGCACTGGCCTGTTGTCGCCGGGCATTGTGGACGCAACCGGCCTGGACCTGGTGGATGAGGAGTTCTTCGGGCCGTTGCTGACGGTTTACCGCTACAAGAGCTTTGACGAGGCCCTGGAGCTTGCGAACAACACCCGCTACGGACTTTCCGCGGGCATCCTGACGGATGACCACAAACTTTACGAGCGGCTGACGGACGAAGTGCGCGCCGGCATCGTGAACTGGAACCGACCGTTAACGGGTGCCAGCAGCGCCGCTCCGTTCGGCGGTGTCGGCGCCAGCGGTAACCATCGACCCAGTGCCTATTACGCCGCTGATTACTGTGCCTGGCCCATGGCCTCGCTGGAGGCGAAGAGGAGCGAAGTGCCGGAGAGCCTGGCGCCCGGGTTAAATTTCGACTGACGGAAGACGAGTCATGGCCAAGCACGCAGTAGAAGCCAATTTCGATGGCCTGGTAGGGCCTACCCATAACTACGCCGGGCTGTCGTGGGGCAATGTGGCGTCCAAGTCCAACATTCGCTCGGTGTCCAATCCGAAGGAAGCCGCCCTGCAGGGGCTGGCGAAAATGAAGCGTCTGGCGGATCGCGGTTTTGTCCAGGGTGTTCTGCCGCCCCACGAACGCCCGCATATTCCGACCCTGCGGGCATTGGGTTTTACTGGTTCGGACCGCGACGTTCTCAGCGCTGCCGCCAAACAGAGCCCGTCCATCCTGGCAGCGGCATCGTCGGCCTCCACCATGTGGACGGCTAACGCCGCCACGGTGTCGCCGAGCGCGGACACGTCGGATCACCGGGTGCACTTTACACCGGCGAACCTGAGCGCCAAGTTCCATCGCTCCATCGAGCACGTGGTCACCGGCAGGGCACTGAAATCCATCTTCGCGGACGAAGCCTGGTTCGCACACCATCCGGCGCTGCCGTCGGTCAGCCAGTTTGGTGACGAAGGCGCCGCCAACCACACCCGTCTGTGCGGCGGGTATGGCGAGCCGGGAGTTGAATTGTTTGTTTACGGCCAGATCGCCTTTAACGAACAGGCTCCGGCCCCTAAGCTGTATCCCGCACGCCAGACTCTGGAGGCCTCCCAGGCGATCGCCCGCCTGCATGGCCTGAAGGATAGCCATGTGGTGTTCGCCCAGCAGAACCCGGCTGCGATTGATGCCGGAGTGTTCCACAACGACGTTATCGCGGTGGGCAATGGCAACGCGCTGTTCTACCACGAGCTGGCGTTTCTGGATGAAGAAACCGTGCTGGCTGATATCCGCTCACGCCTGACGGGTGCAAAACTGGAAGCCGTGCGTGTCACCAGTGAACAGGTTCCGCTGGAGGACGCTGTGGCCTCCTACCTGTTCAACAGTCAGTTGCTGAACACGCCCGACGGCATGATGCTGGCGGTGCCGGGTGAGTGTCGTGAAATCGAGTCGGTCAGCCGCTACCTGGACGAGTTGGTGAATGACTCGGGGCCGATTACGTCGGTGGAGGTTTTCGACGTCAAACAGTCCATGCGCAACGGCGGTGGCCCGGCGTGTTTGCGTTTGCGGGTGGTGCTGAACGACGACGAACTCAAGGCCATGCACCACGGCGTATTGCTAACCGACGCCTTGTATGAACGCCTGACAACCTGGGTCGAGGCGCATTACCGGGAGGAGCTGTCGCAGGAGGATCTGGGCGACCCGATGCTGCTTGACGAAGTCCGTAAGGCACTGGATGAGCTGACCGGGATTCTCGGGCTTGGGTCTATCTACGATTTTCAGCTCTAATCCGGTCATCGCCCTCTTTTCTCAGGACGAGATAGAGGACGTCAGCATCTCCATGGTATGACGGATCAGTGATTCCGCAGAAACGTTGTCTTCCTGGCCGCTCTCGGTCATTTCGCTCTGGCAGAGCATGATGACGCCGTGGAGAGCGCCGCGGAGGTAGAGCGCGGTTTCGACCGGATTGTGGATGCGCTCGCGGTTCATGGTGCCGTCTTCCAGCCCCAGGTGTATGGCACCGACCATCAGCTCCATGGTTTCTGCCTTGCAGCCAAACATCTCGCCTGCCAGCTCGTCATCTGCTTCTGACATCGCCGTGGAGGCTGTCGTCAGTGCGGAGAAGTAATCCGGCTGTTCGCGGTAGAAGTTGTAATAGGCCACTCCCATGGCTGATATCTGAGCCAGCCCGGTATCCGCCGTCTGGCGAGCCTCCTCGAAGCGGCGGCACAGGCTGTGGCCGGCACGAAGCATGATGCCGCGCTGGATCGCCGCCTTATCCTTGAAGTACACGTACAACAATGCACGGCTGAGCGCGGCCGTGCGGGCGATGTCGTCCATGGATGTGCGCTCGTAGCCCTTCACCGAAAACACCAGTTCCGCAGCATCCAGAATGCTGTCGTACCTGGCCTGCTTCTCTTTCTCTCTACGGGTTTTTAACGGCTCACTCATAGGGGATTCCGGGTAATGGAGACTGCAATCTCATGATACATGGTTAGGGATGAAATCCGATTATTGACAAATTGTCAAAGAATGACATTATGTCTGATAACGAACTTTTGTCCACCGGATGGATGCTAAAAAACACCGTGACCATGGAAGAGAGGACTTCTCAATGAACATCGCCCGGCGCTCCGCCATCGTTTCCCTCTTGGCCGCTGCAAGCCTCCTTGTCAGCGCCTGTAAATCCAGTGAACCGGCGCCTGAACAGGGCACTGCCCCGGTGACGGTGCGTGCTGCCGAGGTGACGGGCGGCAAGACAGAGGGCGTGTCGCTACGCTTTTCCGGTATCGTTCGGGCGGCCCAACGGGCAACGCTGACGTTCCAGGTGAGTGGCACCCTTCGAGAGCGCGCGGTTGAACTGGGGCAGACTGTCAAGACCGGTGACCTGCTGGCGCGGGTATATAACCCCGCACTGGAGCCGGCGCGGGATTCCGCAGCCGCCAGGCTGGACGAACTTAAAACCCAATATGATCAGGCCAAACGGGAATGGGAGCGCTCCCGCCAACTGCACGAGCGCGGGGTCGTGTCTGAGCAGGGGCTGGAACAACTGGCCTCCCGGCGGGACAGCCTGAAAGCCAGTATGGCAACGGCCGAAGCATCTCTTGCCGAGGCCACACGCTTACTGCGAGAAAGTGAACTGAGGGCGCCGTTCGACGGCCGGGTTGAAGCATTGCTGGTGGAACGGGATGAGTTTGTGGCCTCCGGCCAGCCGGTGATGCGTCTGTCGTCCCCGGAGGGGCGCGAAGTGGAAGTGCGGGTACCGGCGTACATGCTCAACCATGTGTCGCTGTCGCAACTGCTGCCGGTTTGGTCGGTGCAGGATCGTAACCGTGCGCCGGTTACCGGCTCCATTGTGGAAATTGCCCAGCCCGGTGGTGTTCGCGGCGAGCTTCATCCAGTATTGGTCAGCCTGCCGGCAGATACCCTCGAACCCGGGGAGCCGGTGGAAGTGGGTATTACGCCCCGTGAAACCGTGGCCACGACGGTGCCGCTGTTGTCAGTGATGAAATCCAACGGAGGCGCCAGCGTGTTCCGCATTTCCGATGGCGTTGCCCGCCGGGTGCCAGTGACGGTGCAGCGGATCATCGGTGAGCGTGTGGTGGTGGATGCCGCTGATCTTAGCGCTGGTGATCAGGTGGTTTTTGCCGGCATGACCCGTATTTCCGACGGTGATGCCGTGGAGGTGCGCTGATGTCACTGCGCCTGCTGAACTTTCAACGCTTGCTGGGCATGGTGGTGACCATGCTGTGCCTCCTGGGGATTGCGGCCTACAGTACCATGCCGCGCCAGGAGGACCCTTCATTTCCCTATCGCGCCGGTCTGATTAGCATTAACTACCCAGGCGCCAGCGCCGAAGCCGTTGAGCGGCTGGTACTGCAGCCATTGTCGGACGAGTTGCGCCAGGTGGAGGAGGTCGATTATACCCAGGCCACTGCCCGTACCGGCGTGGCGATTTTCAACGTGCGCCTGAATGACACCATCTACGATACCGACTCCGCCTGGGATCGCGTACGCCAGGCCATGGACCGGGCGCGCCTGGATTTTCCCGATGACGTTGGCCAGATGGTGCTGGACGACCGCCTGATTGATATCCCCGCCATTATTCTTGCGGTCAGCGGTTCTGGTTCGGTCACCGAACTGAGCGACGTGGCGGAGCGCCTGAAACAGAACCTGGCGGACATTTCCGGCGTGTCCCGTATTGAGCTGGAGGGTGACGCGGACGAACAGATCACCCTGGCGCTGGACGACGCAGCCATGTACCGGCTGGGCATTTCCCCCGCACGCGTGTTGGACACGTTGGCGCGCCGCAACCAGACCACACCGGGCGGTTTTGTTGTCGCCGACGGTCGTCGTCTATCGGTGTTGCCAAACAGCGAATTCACCAGTATGGATGCCATTCGCGCGACGCCCATTGAACTGCCGGACGGCTCTCAGGTGCCACTGGCGGCTGCCGCCGAAGTCTGGCGCGGCCCGGCGGAACCACGACAGCCGGAGGCCTGGTACGACGGTGAACGGGTGGTGCTGGTTTCCATGATTATGGAGGAGGGTAGTACCGACGCCATTCGGTTTGGTGAGCGTGTGCGGGAGCGGTTATCGACGATCCGTGAGGAGTTCGCTCCCTATGAAATCCGCGAGATGTTCTTCCAGCCCGATAAGGTGGAAGAACGGCTCGACAACCTCGCCTGGAGCCTGGTGATGTCCGTCATCATCATTGTGGCCGTGGTGTTCACCGGTATGGGCATCCGCATGGGGCTCCTGGTGGCGTCGATCCTGCCGATGGTGGCGCTGATCAGTATCGGTCTTTATGACCTGGGGGGTGGCGTACTGCATCAGATAGCGGTCATTGGCATGGTGATTTCTCTCGGTATCCTGATCGACAACGCCATTGTGATTGTCGAAAGCATTCAGGGATGCCTGGATGACGGCATGCGACGGCTGGATGCCCTTAAGCAGTCCGTAAAGGAACTGGCGGGGCCGCTGGGAGCCTCCACGGGTACGACCATTGCGGCGTTCATGCCGTTGTTGTTGTCCAAGGGTGGGACGGCCGATTTCACCCGTGGTGTGCCGGTGATGATCATGCTCACCCTCTCCGTCAGTTACCTGCTGGCGGTGTCCGCCGTGCCGTTACTGGCGGCCCGCTTCCTGAAACCCCGCAAGACAGACGCGCGGGAAGACAAGCTGGTTGGGCTTTCCCGTTTTCTCGGCGATCTGGTGGCCAGGCGCCCGGGCACTTTGATCCTTGCGGGTGCGGCGCTGGTGGTGTTCAGCCTGTCACTCACGCCGTTCATGAAGCAGCAGTTTTTCCCCAACGCGGATCGTCCCCAGGTGGTGGTTGAGCTGTACATGCCGGAAGGCACGGACCAGGAGCGCACGTCCAGTGTGGCGGCCGATCTTGAACGTGCGATCCGTACCCGACCGGAGGCCCAGGAGGTGCATCGGTTTGTTGGCTTTACCGGCCCCAGCTTCTATTACAATCTGCAGCGTGAGCCCCAGGCGCCGAACCGCGGGCGAATCGTGGTATCAACGCCCACACTGGAAGACACCACCGGCCTGGTACGGTGGATTCGCGACTACGCCGGGCGCGAAATGCCGGAGTTGCAGCTAACGGCAGGAATCTTGGGGCAGGGGCCGCCACGGGCAGCGCCAGTGGAAGTGCGGGTTTATCACGCCAATGACGACACCCGTGCGCGTGCCGTGGAACAGGTGTTTTCGGCGCTACGCAGCGTTAAGGGCACGGTGGATGTACGCCACAACCTGGATATCGGCGTGCCGAGCATTGCCATCAATGTGGACGATGCCAGCGCGGCCCGATACGGCCTGAACCGTGCCGATGTTGCCCAGAGCCTCTATGGTCAGAGCTTTGGGGTGGTGGCTGAACAGTATCGACAGGAAGAGGATCCGATTCCCCTGGTGTTGCGCTCCCGGGAAGGCACCGGCCTGTCATTGCCACGGTTGTTGTCGGTGAATATCTACAATGATCGGGGCGACGCGGTGCCTCTTTCCGCTATTGCTTCGGTGGAAACGTCCTGGCAATCGGCGGCCCTGTTCCAGCGCAATGGCACCCGGATGAATACCGTCTGGTCCAATCTGATGGCAGGTTACAGTTTCAGCCAGGCCCTGGAGGGGCTGGAAGCGAGGCTTGAAGAAAACCCCTTGCCCCCGGGTACCCGGCTGGACATGGGCGGTGACGCCGAGGGCTCCGGCGATGCCAACAACGCCTTGCTGACCACGGCACCCATTGGTGTGCTGCTGTTGCTGTTCTTTCTGTTGATACAGTTCAATTCCTTCCGGCGTGTCGGCATCATCCTGCTGACAGTGCCACTGGCCACCGTGGGTATCTTCCCGGGGTTGGTGTTCTCCGGCTCACCTTTCGGCTTTCAGTCGCTGCTGGGCGTCATCGCCCTGGTGGGGATTGTGGTGAACAACGCGATCGTATTGCTGGATGTGATGGATCGACAGTTGGAAAAAGGCAATGACATCCGCGACGCTGTTCGCAAGGCGGTGGAACAGCGCACCCGGCCCATCCTTCTGACCACCGCAACGACGGTTGCCGGCTTGTTGCCGTTGGCGTTCTCCAGCTCCACCCTGTGGCCGCCGATGGCTTGGGCCATTATCTCCGGCCTGTTGGCCTCCACGGTACTCACGTTGCTGGTGGTGCCGTCGGTCTGCACCCACGTGATCA